>JAZDPI010000134.1:0-2832 GCA_043797775.1 Candidatus Eiseniibacteriota bacterium | reverse complement strand
GGTGTGGACCTGAGTCGAGCCGTCCGAGAGGATGGTCCTTCGTCCGGCGGAACGCTCGTATCTGGCGTTCTTTGGATGCACCACTATTTCAGGGTTTCCAGGAAGGTCTATCCTCACGAATCTCACGCCGTGGTCCACGGGGGCCGGTTTGAACGTGGCCACAGATCCCTTGCCCGTGTGGAGTCCGATGCCCTCGAAGGAGACGACCTTCTCAATCGTTGTCTGCTGTCTCAGCATCCTCCCCCTCCTTCTCCAGGGCCAAAACCCTCTTCTCCAGCTCTCTGAACTGCCGCACGAGCTGAGGAAGCTTCTTCAGACTCGCGTATATTCTCTTGGAGAACTCGTGCGGCGCGGCAGGATATCCGCTGACCCTGGTCCTGGCCGGCACCGATTTTGTGACCCCGGCCTGCGACCCGACCATGGCGTAGTCACCTATCTTTATGTGGCCGACTATTCCGGCCTGACCGGCCAGTGTGACGCTCTTACCGACTTCCGTGCTGCCCGAAATCCCCACCTGAGCAATGATGATGGAGTTCTCTCCCACGACGACGTTGTGCCCGATCTGCACGAGATTGTCGATCTTCGTTCCCCTTCCTATGGCGGTCGTTCCGGTGGTCGCCCGATCGATCGCAACGTTGGCTCCTATCTCCACGTCGTCTCCCACTTCCACGTTTCCCACTTGCGGGATTTTCTGGTAGATTTCTCCGTCCTTCGCGAAGCCGAACCCATCGCTCCCCACCACCGTGCCGCTGTGTATTATGACCCGCTCACCGACGATGACGTCCTCCCTGAGAGTCACGTGCGGATACACGAAGCTGCCCTTCCCAATCCTGCACCTCGGCCCCACAAAACTGGACGCCATGATCACCACGTCGTCCCCCACTTCGGCGTGGTCCTCGACAATCACGTACGGACCGATCGACACCCTGTCGCCCACCCTGGCCTTCCTGCTCACGACCGCCGTCGGATGAACGCCGGGCTCGACTCTCTGTGTGTCCGCCCTGAACAGCCGCACGACCTTCAGAAAGGCGAGATAGGGGTTCTCCAACTGGATCATGGGCTTCGGGATTTCTTTGTGATTATTGGCGACAATGATGGCAGAGGCCTTGGTCGTGGCGGCGAAGGACTCGTACTTGGGATTCACCAGGAACGTTATGTCTCCCTTCTTGGCCTCCTTTATACCGGCGACGCCCGTAATCTCCACGGAAGCGTCGCCCACGACCTCCCCTTTCAAGTACTCCGCCAACTCGTCAAGACGCATTTTCATCTCTCCCCCTCCGGCAACACTACTGCCTCAGGGAGTGAATTTTATTCCATTTTCCCCAGCTCTTCAAGGACTCTGTCTGTCAGGTCAAGCGCCTTGTCGCCGAACACTATGTTCCCATCTGCGGCGTCCAGGATGAGACTGAAATCCTCCTCGGCGGCGATCTTGTCGACAATGGCCCTGATTTGCACGACTACGGGCTTCGTCAGCTGCTCGGTCTTCAACTCCAGCTCCCCACCGGGGCTCCAGATCCGCTGAACGAACTCCTCGAAAGCCCGGATCTTCGACTGAAGCTCGCTCTCTCTTTCCTGGAGCTTACCCTGGCTCAGCCTCAGTCGCTCGGACTCGGAACTGATTTCTGCCCTCATCTTGTCGATCTCGTTTTTCATCTCGGTCGCCTGAGCCTTCCAGTTCTGGATCTCTTGATCGAACTGTTTCTGGGCCTCCTGAATCCCCTTGTACTCGATGAAGATTCTCTCGGTGTCGATGAAGCCCACCTTCAGCTCCGCACCGAGGAGCGTTCCCCACGCCAGAGAGCACGAGGCAGCAAACAGCAGGAGGACCAACCGCGCCGTTTTCAGCATATCAGCTTCACCTCTCCATTCCTGAACAATAGTCGTGTCCCGTGTGTCTCAGAAAAGCCTGCCCATTATGAAATGTGGCTCCCACTTCCCGCCGCCACTCCTATCAAAGCCGTAGCCGTAATCGAATCCAACCTGTCCCAACATGGGTATCTCGAGCCTGAGGCCGAATCCCGCGCCCTTCTTGAAACCGGAGAAATCCATCTCCTTCTCGTTGTTCCAGGTGTCCCCCACGTCCAGGAAGAAAAGTCCGTGCAGAGGCTCCGCAATGGGGAACTGATACTCCAGCGTAAGAACGCTCATGATGCGCCCGCCGGGCCACTTCACCAGGCGCCCATCGACCAATTTCATGTTGACATCGGGCACCACTTCGTAATCAGGATAACCGCGCAGGAAATCCACGGTCGTGCCGCCTAGCCTGAATCTCTCGTAAAGAGGAACCCTCTCGTACGTGTTGTACGCGTCCATCATTCCCGCTCGGAAACGGGTCAACAGAACCGTCCGCCAGTACACGTTCCGGTACCATCTCAAATCAGCAACGTGCTTGTGGAAGCTCTGATCTCCACCAAGCAGGCCTCCGGTGAACTCGCTCTCCAAGGAGATCCTCGATCCCTTCGAGGGATAGAAGGGGCTGTCAGTGCTGTTTCTGATCAGCGCTACCTCGAGCTTGCTCGTCCTCTGGGGCCAGGAGACCTCATTGAGCCCTCCCGTATAGCCTTCGTCGAAATTCTTGAGCGTCACGTCCTGTAGTGAATACGAAACGAAGAGTCGCGTATAGTCTATCCACCGCAGAGGCCTTCCAACCCTCACTCCTCCGCCTTTTCTCTCCTCGTCGTAGATGTCCCGCCGTCTGTCGAGTTTGAAAACGTCCACGCCAAGCGATGTCTGTGTGTCCCAAAACCAGGGCTCAGTGAAACTAATCTCGAGATTCTCCCGCCTCTTGCCTTTCTCGACGTGGAGCATGACGCTCTGTCCGTTCCCGAAGAG
>JAZDPI010000132.1:0-4278 GCA_043797775.1 Candidatus Eiseniibacteriota bacterium | reverse complement strand
GAGGGGACGGACAATCTCCGGCTCTTCGAGTCGTTGATGCTCACGAGAGAGGGCTTCGTGGCCGAAGCGACCGTGGACAACATCTTCTGCGTCGTGAAACAGAACGGCTGGCAGGAAAATCCTTCGAAGGTGAAAGTGCTCACGCCGATTGCCGACTACTGCCTCAAGGGTATCACCCGGTCGAGCATCATGACCTTCGCCAAGCGATTCGGTTATACGGTCACCGAAGTCGCCGACTTGATGCCGATAGATCTCATAGGGCCCGACAGGGAGTGCTTCATGACGGGCACCGGAGCCGGGATAATGCCCATCGTCAACGTCTACGGAAAGCAGGTCGGAAACGGCAAGCCTGGCGAGATTACGAAGAGACTTCTCAGGGAAATCGAGAAGGCCATGGCCAACCCGGCCTACGGGCTGAGCATCGAAGCGGGCCGAACAGAGGTCTCCAATTACATAAAGAGCAAGAAATCACCGGTCATCATGTAGGAGTTTCTCCCTACACAGACGTTTCTCCCTCGGGATCGCACTCAACGGCATCGGTGTGCGTGCTGTCGTGCGGGCAGGAACGGTGCCCGCCCGAGAACGGGCCTTCTCCGGCTGCTTCCAAGAGCGCCTCCCTTATCATCGAGGGAATAGTCCGGGGACGCGCGTTCCGGTCGGTGCACACGTGAACCGTGTGACCCCTGGCAAGCAGTGTTCCTTCCCTCAGGATCTTGTACTCGAATCTCACCGCCCTCGTCCGTACCTCACCTACCCGGCAGCGGACCTCGAGAAGCTCGTCGTAGTGTGCCGGAAGAACGTACTTGGAATAGCACTCCGACACGGGAAGAAAGAACCCGTCTTCCTCCATCTTGCTGTAAGGAAAGCCTCGTCCCCTCAGTAGTTCCGTCCGCGCCATCTCGAACCAGACCAGGTAGTTGGAGTAATACGCCACGCCCATCTGGTCGCTCTCGGCGTAACGGACCCTTATCCTGACGTTCGAATCCATCACCCGGCTCGCCTCCGCGGGGTCCCTCTCCGCGGTGCCCCCTTCTGTGGCGTCCTTTTCCGTGGCGATTCCTTCCCCGGCGCCGCTTTGCGTGACGTCATGCCTCTGGGCGACTCTTTCCGCGGCAGGCCTTTCCGTGCTGGACCTTCAGGCCCCCTTCTTCTCATCCGCACCAGTCCGACCTTCTCGAGAAAGGAGAAGTACTCCGCGAGAAACGCATCGTCTCTTATGCCGCACTCCATCTCGACAAGCTCGGCTATGTCGGCGAGAGTGCGCTCGCCGTCAACCCAACCCCACGAGAACGCCGCGAACGCCCGTGGTATCTTTCGGTGACTCTGGTGCAGCTGCCAGAGCTTCTCTCTCTCCGCGGGGCGCAGCTTGGGCCAGAAATCCCTGGCCACCATTCCGTATCCGGACGGGCCGAACAGGACTCTGTTCGGCACAAGAACAGACAATCCACTCTCATCGAACTTCTTTTCCCGCCCTTTGCCGCGCGCGAAGAGTCGAGAAAACCAGGAAAATCCCTTTCCGCCTGCGCAAACTCCCGTCTCACCCATTCGTTGGCGTCTTCCCTGAGTTCCCGCCCCTGGCCGGAGGAAAGGCCCAGCCTCTCCAGGTGCTCCATCGCGTCCTTGGCTCGCTCCAGCGCGTAGGATAGCCTCCTCCTGAGCAGGTTGAGTTCTTCCGGCGCCGGGCTTTCGCTCTCCGCGGCGGCCTGGAGGCTCGTCCGGATCTCTTTCGTTACCGATTGCTTCAGTGACGAGAGCATCTCGAGCCCCAGCCATCGCGCCTCCCGCCCGGAGGCAGTGGCAACGAAACCGGCAAAGGTGCCTGCTATCGAGGCCGCCGCCTTGAGCATTGCGGGATCCACCTTGTCCGGTGTATCCAAACTTGTGTGGTAAAACTTGTCGGGCCACTGATTGATGGACGGGCAAGGGATCCCGATCTCCCTGTCGGAGAAGACGGCGTGGTCGCTGGCGGCGTTGAAGGTCTCGAGACTGGTTCTCTCGGGGCGCAGAGAAGCTTTGGCGCGCGGAAGAGGGTCGCGTTCGAACACGCGTTCGAGCAGAAGCGACCCCAGCTCCAAAACGAAGCCCCTGCAGCTGTCGGGCGGGGCCTCCACGATCATGGTACTTCCGCACAGGGTCTGGTTTTCTCCGGCCATGTCGACGTTAAGGGCGCACACGATGTCGGCCAGCCTCTCCTCGTTGGCGGCAAGGTAGGAGAAAGAACCGGTCATCTCCGGGAGAAGGAGGGCCCTTATTCCTCTTCGCAACGGCCCGATCTGTCCGCCGCTGACCAGAGCATTGAGTGTGCGCATGGCTTCAAGAACGGACACGCACCCCGAGGCGTTGTCGTTCGCGGAAGGCTGGGGGTGGCAAAGGTGAGCGACGAGAAGAACCTCCTCAAGGGTCTGGCCCGGGATGAAGCAGGAGAGCACCTCAGTCGTTCCGTCTCTGAACGTCGCGTCGATGTTGACTCTTGCGCGCAGTCGCTCCGACGAAATCAGGAGCGACCTCAACCAGTCTCCCTGTCTCGGTGTAATCACAAAGCCAAAACACCTCTTGTCCCCGGACTTCCACCAGAAGGACTTGTACTCACGTGCGTCAGGCAGATTGAGCCTGTTCCTGGCAGGCTTGGTATCCACGATGCCGTCGTAGAGTATCCCGGCAGCCCCGTACTTTTGAACGGCGAGCGCGTGAACGCGCTCGATGTCGCCTTTCGTGAGGACCAATTTTCCGGCGACGTCAATGTTCTCGTATTCACTGGTCTCGAGACCGTCTTCGAGCAGGACGATCTCGATCGAATCTGCGTGCGCGGCGACACTCCTCTGGATGAGCGATATCTTGCACTCGGAGAAATCGGCAAGCTTGACTCTCTCCGGCTCCACTAGTTCCAGCGTCGCCTCGGTCGCCTCCCATTCGCGCTGAATGAGACAGCCCCAGTAGGAAGTCTTGCCGTCCGCCTTGAACTTCAGAATCTCCGTCTCGAGACCCCAACCTCCAGCCGTTTCTTCGCAGATTGCAACGGCCTCCCGAAAGCCGGGACTCGATTGGATTCTGTGACAGAGGACAAGCCTGTTGAGAATGCTCAGAGCCCGCTCTCCGGAAGCCTCGGCTCTGACCAGGTTCAGGATTTTTCCGATCATGTTCCCTCCCCGTCAGGTGGAGTGTCGAAGAACATTCAGTGTAGCCGGCAGGAGGTGCTGATTCAACGGAAAAGCTATCGCCGTAGCATCAAGGATTCTGAGGCCATTGGTTCTCTGAGTGTAAACACGCTGACCGTGGCTGAAACATGTGATAGAATGCTCGCTCGGGTGGCGGCACACGCCGATAAGCTGCTGGATCAGGGGGGAAGACAAATGCACATAACCGAAGCAAGGGCGCACTTTCCTGCGGCCGAGGAATACGTCTATCTCAACAATGCCTCGAGGTCGGTTCTTCCCAGGGAAACGATTGAGGCGATGACCCGATACCTGAGCTTCTGTCCCAGGCAGGAGATGGAGAAGTCGCCGGAATTCGCCGGCCTTCTTTCGGAAGTTCGTTCGCAGATAGGGGAGCTTCTCAACGCCCACACCTCCGAAATCGCGCTCAGCTGGAACACGAGCGTGCCTCTCAACATCGTCGCGCAGGGTCTGCCCCTGGTTCCTGGAGACAGGGTGATCGTCGGGCGAAGCGAATTTCCGGCCAACCTCTACGTCTGGGAGAACTTAAGGCGCAAGGGAGCGGAGGTCACGGTGCTCCCGCCCGGCCAGGGCTTCACGACGGCGGCCGACGTCAGAGAAGCACTCGATGCCCGAACCAAGATCGTTGCGGTGAGCTTCGTCGCCTTTCACAACGGCTACAGGGCCGAGTTAGAAGAGATGGGGGAGCTGTGCAAGAAGGTGGGCGCTCTCCTCGTCGTTGACGCCATTCAGGGTGTCGGGGCAATAGAGCTGGACGTGAAGAAGTGCGGCGCAGGCGTGGTTGCATGCGGCGGTCAGAAGTGGCTTCTTGCGCCCTTCGGGACGGGGTTTCTTTACTGCTCAAAGGAGCTCATCGGATCGGTGTGGCCCCTCTTTGCAGGATGGCTTTCCGTCAAGGATATCGACAGGGCCTTCAATCACGTGACGGGAATACCGTTTGTGCTTGCTGAAGATGCGCGCCGCTTCGAGATAGGCACACTGGCTTACCACGACATCGCCGGCTTCAGAGAATCGCTGAGAATCATACTCTCGGTGGGTGTGAGGGAAATCGAGCGCCACATTTTCACGCTTCTGGACGGATTGATAGAGGAACTGAAACGTCTGC
>JAZDPI010000113.1:0-9344 GCA_043797775.1 Candidatus Eiseniibacteriota bacterium | reverse complement strand
CGTGTGTGAACGTCGTCGGCAAGAAGGACTCCTCCCTGGCTTTGCTTTGCTGGGGGTCAAACAAGGGAGTCTGCGCCGAGGTAGGAGAGGCGATGGGGCTGAGAGTGGTTCAACCGGTCGTTCTCTCCCCGTTTCCCGTCGCCGCTTTGACTAAGGCGCTCGAAGGCGTCACAAAAGTGATTGCCGTCGAGAACAATGCCACCGGCCAGCTCGCCCGTCTCGCTCGGGCAAACGGGCTTACCGTGCACGAACGGATATCGAAATATGATGGAAGGTCGTTCTCGCCGGAGGAGCTGGAGGCGGAGTTGGGGAAGATTGCAGGCGCGGGGAGAAGCCGGAAAGCCGCTCGCCAGGGTTCGGGAAGAAGCGCGGCCAAGGAACCGAGAGGACCGCGGAGATAACGGGGCCATGTGGATCGCACGGCCCCTGGCAGCGCATAGTCTCGGAGAAAGCAAATGGAACTTAAGGAGTTGGCCACCGAAGCAAAGAACACCTGGTGCCCGGGTTGCGGGAACTTCGCCATTCTCACTTCCATCAAGACCGTGCTCAAGGTGCTCGTGGAAGAGGGGACACCCGTCGAGAACGTTGTCCTGGTCTCGGGAATCGGCTGCCACGCGAAGATAGTGGACTACGTGAACGTGAACAGCTTCTACTCCATTCACGGAAGAGTGACACCGGCGGCCGAAGGCATGAAGATCGCAAACCCCAACCTCAAGGTCATAGGCTTCGCGGGGGACGGTGACGCCTACGGTGAAGGCCTGGAGCATCTCCTTTTCGCGGCAAAGCGGAACATAGACATCACGATGATAATTCACAACAATCGCGTGTATGGGCTCACGACCGGTCAGTATACGCCGACCTCTCCCCAGGGTTTCAAAGGCAAATCCACCCCGGGCGGCTCGATCGAGCTTCCCATCAATCCACTCGAGCTCCTGCTTGCAAGCGGCGCGGGCTTCGTCGCCCGTGCCTATTCGGGCAATCTCGAGCTGATGAAACGAGTCTTCACGGCGGCGATAGCCCACAAGGGTTTTGCCATAGTTGACGTACTGCAAGTGTGTGCCACGTTCTTCAACGCCTACAAGCTCTACAACGAGAAGGTTTGCGAGCTGAAAGACCACGATCCCGCCGATTTCGCCGAGGCCCACAGGAGAGCGAGGGAGTGGGACTACAATTCCGTTGCCCCGATCTCCCTCGGCGTGTTCTACGCTAAGGAGACCCCCACCTTCGAGGAGAAGGTTCAGGTGGCGAGGCTCGAAGCCGGCGAGAGACAGGCTCGAATCGCTGCTTTGCTCGGCAAGACTTAAGCACGCATGGGCGGCGGGCCGCGGGACGCTTACCGCTTGCCGTTAGAGATCGGCTGACGGTCCTCGTCCACCGGCCGCCTGCTGGCCGTCGTCAACTGGCGTGCCGCATCAGCGCTCCGGTCCGTACCGGAGCGCCCGCTGAAGCAGAATCCCGCCCGCGATGAAGGTGAGGCCCACTATCGATGAGGGGAGGATCTTCTCTCCAACCACGAATCTTATGAAGATGAGCGATACGAAGGGCGAAAGGAAGATGAGATTGCTGACCTTGGCGGTCGTCTCGGAGAGCTTCAGAGCCTTGAGCCAGAGCACGAACGCAGCTCCCATCTCGAGGATACCCACGTAAACACAACCCAGAAGACCCGCCAGGCTCGTTCCTCCAGGCGGCGGGATCGCGCCGGCCATGGGCGACGGAACCGCCTCGCCCACAGGCGAGGCGATCAGTGTGGTCAAAGGTGCCCTTGCCCCCGGAGCCGCCGCCAGGAAGCGCAGAACGAGCACGGTCACAAATATATAGCAAAATCCGAATAGGAAATTGAGAAACAGCTTGAGCATTTCGTCTCTCTTGTCTCTCACGTTTATGAGCCAGAAGAAGGCCCACACCACGGCGCTTCCCATCGCGAGCAGAGCGCCGAGCGCGTTGGTCACGCGGAAGCCGAGGAGGTCGCCGTGAGTCGAGACGATCAACACGCCGAGAAAACTGATGAGGAGCGCTGCGACGCTGAGGGGTCTCAGCCTCTCTCCGAGCATCGGTGCGGACAAAATCACAAGCATTATGGGCCAGGTGAAGTTAAGCGGCTGGGCCTCCTGAGCGGGCAAGAGCGAGTAGGCCTTGAACAGAACCACGTAGTAGAGAAAGGGGTTTAGAAAACCGTTGGCCGCCGAACGAAGGAGCTGCCCCCGTTCACCCGCTGAAATGTGCGAGGGCCGGAGCGACGCGGACACAAGCGAGAGCTTCCTCTGGGCAGCGAGAACGACGAAGAGGAAGACGGTCGACGTCAAAGAGGAATACAAAAGGAGGGTGAGATAATCAACCTCGCGCAGTGTGAGCTTGAAAGCCGATGCCACGGTGGACCAGCAGGCGACCGCCAGTATCGCAAACAAGTAGGCTTTGTTCTGCCCTTTCATGACTCTGATTCATACCACAGTTCCGGCGGCCGCACCAAACGAAGAAAGGGTCGTTTGGAGGAGTCCCCGCCCTCCCTGGGTCCTGGCGCATCCCCGGCTCCCGCCGGGCCCTGCCCGTTGCCCGCTCCATCCCCGCGCTTCGCCCGATCGTCCCGTCCCTCTCCCCCCCAGAGCTTACGGCCAAGCCCCGATTAGCACCATTCTCTGACCCGCGAACCTTTCCCGGAAATCCTGCGTATAATGAGGCAGGCGTATGACTGCCTGATAAAGAGCATGGAGCTGCCCTCGCGCAGTGAAGGCTGTGGAGCAACACGAACGGAGAGCACTCCTGACGCTTCATCATTTCAACTCCACTCCACTCCACTGGCTCAGGAGGTAAGAGCATGGCTGGAAGGTGTTTCTTGTTCTCGGTTCTCATCTTTGTGAGCGGCGCAATCCTCGTGGCAGGCACGGCCCCCGTCATGGCCGTGGAGCCTCACGCGGGCATGTTGAGGTATCCGGACGTCAGCGCTACTCACATCGCGTTTCTCTATGCGAGCGACCTTTGGCTTGTTCCCAAAGAGGGCGGTACGGCAGTGCCGCTGGCAAGTCCTCCGGGTGAGGAGACATTACCCAAGTTCAACGCAGACGGCAGTGTCATTGCGTTCGCCGGCAACTACGACGGAAACAACGACATATACACGATACCCGTCTCCGGCGGGACTCCTTTCAGAGTTACCCATCATCCGGGACGCGAGTTCCTTTGTGACTGGGCACCCGGCGGAGAACTGGTTTTCTTTATCTACCCGGGTCAGGATTGTCCACTCGCAATAGAGCTCTACACCGTCTCTTCGAAGGGGGGCCTGCGCAAGAAGATGCCCGTCCCCTACGGCGCAGACGCGTCGATCAGCGCCGATGGAGAATGGCTCGCATACATGTTGACGACCAGAGACATGCAAACCTGGAAGCGCTATCGCGGTGGCATGGCCACCGACATCTGGCTTTTCAATCTGAAGACCCATGCTTCCAAAAAGGTGACTGACTGGGAGGGCACGGACACACAACCGATGTGGCACAAAGATCGTGTTTACTATGTCTCCGACGACGGTGCCGGACACAAACTGAACATCTGGGTGTACGACACGAAGACCGGGAAGCGCAGGCAGGTCACGCAATACAAGGATTACGACGTGAAGTGGCCCTCCATGGGTCCGGGCGGAAAGGGCCAGGGGGAAATCGTGTTTCAGTACGGCGCGGAGCTCAAGATTCTTGATCTGGGAAGCGAGCAGGCAAAGACAGTCCGCGTCGTCGTCCCGGGAGACAGACCTCGACTGAGAAAACAGCTTGTTGCCCAGAGCGATCAGATTGTCGACGGAGACATTTCGGCCACCGGCAAGAGGGCGGTAGTGGAAGCCAGAGGCGATGTCTGGACCCTGCCCGCGAAGAAAGGCTCGCCCATCAACCTCTCGCGCACCAGCGGTGCGGCCGAGAGAGACCCTTCCTGGAGTCCCGACGGCAAGTGGATTGCGTATTTCTCGGACGCCACCGGAGAGTATGAGCTTTACATCGTTCAATCCGACGGCAACGGCGAGGCTCGAAAGCTCACCAATATGAACGGTGGATTTCTCTTCCAGCCCGTGTGGTCGCCTGATTCAAAATGGATTCTGTTACAGAACCAGAAAGGCGTTCTCTACTTGTGCAACGTGGAGAGCAAGGACCTTCAGGAAGTCGACAGGAGTCGCAGCTTCGACAGAATCAACGTCTCCTGGTCCAGCGACTCGAAATGGATAGCCTACGCGCGCCGGGCCTCGTCCGTGTTGCCGGCTTCTCTCTGGCTCTACGACGTTGAGAAGAAGGCGAAACACCAGGTGACGAGCGGCACGTTTGACGACAGGTGGCCCGCCTTTGACAGGGAGGGCAAGTATCTCTATTTCACGAGCCGGCGTGATTTCTCAGCTCCCATGTACGAAGACTTCGGCACTACCTGGATCTACGCCGAGACAGGTCTTCTCTACGTCGTACCTCTGAGCAAGGATGCCGTCTCACCCCTGGCGCCGGAGAGCGATGAAGAGACCTGGGAAGGCAAAGAGAAAGACAAAGACAAAGACAAAGACAAAGAGAAGGACGAAGCTGCCGAATCAAAGGGCGACGACAAGGGGGCCAAGGACAAGAAGGAGTCTGACAAGAGCTCCAAGAAGAAGGGCAAAGACGCCACAGGCGACAAAGAGGCAGACAAGGCCACGGACGACGAAGAGGGCAAGGATGGAGACAAAAAGACCCCCGAGCCTGTGAAGATAGACCTGGAAGGCTTCGAACGCAGAGCCTTGTTGCTGCCGGTGGAGAAAGGGAATTTCAGCAGTCTCTGCGTGAACGACGAGGGAAAGCTGATCTACATGCGAAGCCCCATCCAGACGACTGATGACGATGAGGCGCAAGGCTCAAGGACAATTCATCTTCTCGATATTGACGAGGATAAGGACGAAGACAAGGAGAAGACCGTAATCAGTGGAGTTCAGGACTTCGCGATGTCTGGAGACGGCAAGAAGCTTCTTGTCGCCAAGTCGGGAAGCTCGATGGCCATCATTGACGCAAAGTCGGATCAGAAGTTCGACTCACCTCTGTCCACGGCAGGGTTGACGGCCGAGGTGGATCCGCGAGAAGAGTGGCGGCAGCTTCTCGACGACACCTGGCGCATCGAACGGGACTATTTCTACGATCCCAACATGCACGGCGTTAACTGGAAAGCAGTTCGCGAGCAGAGTAGAAAGATGTTGGAGGACTGTTCCTCGCGCGGCGATGTGGCATACGTGATACGCGAGATGATATCCGAGCTCAACATCGGCCACGCGTACTACATCGGCGGGCCGGCAGAGCGCGGCCCGAGGGTCTCGGTCGGCATGCTTGGCTGTGACTTCGAGCTCCACGATGGAGCGTATCGCATATCAAAGATCATCGAAGGGGGAGTCTGGGACGCAGACGCTCGTGGTCCCTTGAGTCAACCTGGTGTGGACGTCAAGGTGGGCGATTACGTCCTGGCGGTGAACGGTGTGCCGGTTGACCCCGCAAAGGACCCCTGGGCTTCCTTCCAGGGCCTTGCGGGTGAAACAGTGACCATTACTGTGAGCTCTGAGCCCAGGATCACCGACAAGGCGCGTCGCGTGGTTTTGAAGCTGCTGGAGAGTGAGAACGGGCTCCGGTATCGCGCCTGGATCGAGAGGAACCGCGCCTACGTAGACGAGAAAACCGGAGGCAAGGTCGGCTACATATACGTGCCGGATACGAGCGTTCCGGGACAGAATGATCTCGTGAGACAGTTTTACGGTCAGCTCACGAAGCAGGCTCTCATCATCGACGAGAGATGGAACGGGGGCGGCCAGGTGCCTACGCGATTCATCGAGCTCCTCAATCGTCCCGTCGTCAGCTACTGGGCGACGCGGATTCACGATGAGGACGTCGTGTGGCCGTTCGATGCTCAGCACGGGCCGAAGTGCATGCTCATCAACGGCTCTGCGGGCTCGGGCGGCGACTATTTCCCGTACGCGTTCAGGGCCGCGGGGCTCGGCAAGCTCATCGGCACGCGCACTTGGGGCGGCCTCGTCGGAATGAGCGGCAATCCCTTGTTGATCGACGGCACTTTTGTGAGCGTTCCGACCTTCGGTTTTTTTGAAAAAGACGGCACGTGGGGAGTCGAGGGCCACGGAGTTGACCCTGACATAGAGGTCGTTGACGACCCGGCCCTCATGGTGGGGGGAAAGGATCCGCAGATTGACGCGGCCATCAACCTCATGCTGGAGGAGATTAAGACCAATCCGTATCGCGCCCCGAAGCGTCCGGCATACCCCGACAGAAGCGGGATGGGAGTCAGAGAGCAGGACAAGTAATCCAGCAGCTTGACGCGTTCTAGCGCGTGGACTCCGGCAAGTCGTTTTTCCAGGGGGTGCCGGGAGCGCGAAAGGAATGGACAAAGGAGGCATTTGGCGAGCCTTCGCGGAGTCGTCCTCGGTCACGCGGCCGGGGACGGCTCGTTTCTGATGTGCCATCCAGGCTGTGCCAAGAAGGTGTGGGCCTGCTGATGGAGATTGGCGTCAAATAGAGATTTCAGGCTGTGCGCGTTGGAAACGTCATTGACCTCGTCCTCCAGTTCCTGCAATAATACGTGTCGATCTTAGACCTGGCCTACGGATGTGCTTTCCTCTTGCCATTCCGGGAGACTCGCCCATGGTGGAGTCGTCTCGGGTGAAAGGAGCAGGCTATGGCTCAGAACGTGAAGGTATACGCTCTCAGCACGTGCAGCCACTGCAAGGCCGCCAGGAAACTGCTGGATGACCTCGGGGTCAAGTACGACTGCACGGAGGTGGATCAGCTCCAGGAAGCGGACAAGGAGAAGGCAGTCGACGAAGTGCGGAAGGTGAACCCCAGGTTGACCTTTCCCACTATTGTGATTGGCGACAGGATAATCGTCGGAAACAAGGAGTGGGAAATAAAGGAGGCACTGGGCCTGCCGTGAATTCAGACAATCCGGTGGTGAATTCGGGGAAGCCTGCCGCGAGCTCGGAAAACCCCGAGACAAGCTCGGGAAATCCCGTTCCGAATGCGGCGAGTAAGGAAGCGCGTGACCTCTATGAGAGACTCAGGATTCTCCAGGAGCCCAAGGGGTATTACTTCAACAAGGACGGCGCTCACGTTTTTGAGATTCTCGAGGCCCTTCTTGCCAACAAGAAGCGGTACGGCTACATGTGCTGTCCGTGCCGGCTGCCGTCGGGGGACCGGGAGCGGGACAGGGACATAATCTGCCCTTGTGCATACAGGGAGCAGGACGTCAAGGAATATGGAAGCTGCTACTGCGGTCTCTACGTGTCGAAGGAGTGGAACGAGGGGAAGTTGTCTCAGGCGTACGTCCCCGAGCGTAGACCGGTTGAGAAGTCTTAGTGCTGTGGGAACGTCGTGGGGGAAGCGCCGCGGGGGCGCTTGCCCGCACCTGACGCGCAGGTTCGGCGGCTTCGCTTTCAAGGATATCCGACATGGGATGGCTTAGCTGGATAGTATTCGGAGCATTCGCTGGCTGGATTGCCAGTCTCATAACGGGCCGGCAGCACGGCTGTTGCCTCAGCATAATCGTGGGTATAATCGGTGCCTTCATCGGTGGGTTCATACTCGAAGCCGCCACGGGCCGAGTGTTCAACCCTCACTTCAATCTGAGAAGCTTCGCCGTTGCGGTCGTTGGCTCAGTGATTCTCCTGGTAGTGGCGGGGTTGATCTCGCGGACCAGGTAATAAGCATGAGCAGAGAGAGCGGTATCGCCGGAGCCGCCCGCGCGCTCAAGGATGCGGATGCGCTTCTCATCACCGCCGGGGCCGGCATGGGCGTTGACTCGGGGTTGCCTGACTTCAGAAGCGCCGGCGGACTCTGGAACGCGTATCCTCCTATGGCGAGGCTCGGGAAGTCCTTCATCGAGCTCGCCGATCCGCGATGGTTTCGCGACGACCCGAAGCTGGCCTGGGGCTTTTACGGCTACAGGCTTAACTTGTACCGCAAGACCGAACCGCACGAGGGTTTTCGCAGACTGCTCGAGATCGCGAGATTGAAACGGGGCGGTCACTTCGTCTTCACTTCCAACGTCGACGGGCATTTTCAGAAGGCAGGCTACGATGAGAACTTGATTGAAGAGTGTCACGGTTCGATACATCATTTTCAGTGCTCAGGGCCGTGCTGTGACCGCATCTGGGACGCGGGCGGGGTGCGGGTGGCAGTTGACGAAGAGACGCTGGAGGCGCGGGAACCCCTGCCTCGCTGCGAAGCCTGCGGCGCCGTCGCGCGCCCCAACGTGCTAATGTTCGGCGACTGGCATTGGATCGAGGGAAGAACCGAGGCGCAAGCTCACAGATTTGCTGAGTGGCTGGACGGCGTTCGTGAGAGGGGCCTGCGACTAGCAGTGCTCGAGATCGGTGCGGGAACCGCAATAGCCACCGTGCGCAGCACGTCCGAGTATGTGGCGAGATTGTTCGACGCGAGGCTGGTGCGGATTAATCCGCGGGAGTACTCCGTGCCGGACGGGCAAATCGCGGTTCCGTTGGGCGCGAGGGAGGGGATTGCCGGGATTTGTGGGCGCCATCTTGCCGCTTGAGGCGGCCGGAGAGACCTAAGCCCCTCCTGGACCCGGGACGAATGTGCCGAGGGCTCGGGATCGACGACATCTCCGGGGAACTCAGAGCCAGCATAGTGTTTTGCAGCAAGGAGTTCGCGGAGGATACGGACGCCGAGAAGGATTGACTGGACACGCATTTTGTGCTATACTTCCCGCGTCTTCGTTATCACCGTCTGGAAGGAAGAGCAGGTGCTATGACGCTTCGCCCCCGGTTGCCCGCCGTCTCACTGTTTTCTCTCTGCCTTCTTTGCCTTTCGTGCCTTCTATGCCCGGCTGCCCATGCCGCTGTAATTAGTGTTCCCTCCAACTATCCCACCATTCAGGCTGCCATAACGGCGGCCGGAGTCGGGGACACGATCCAAATTGCATCCGGCACCTTCACTGGCCCGGGGAATTGGGATCTTTCAACGTCCGGCAAGAACATATTGTTGCGAGGTCGTTCTGTACCTGACAGCACCGTAATAGACTGCCAGGGGACCCATAACGGCTTCAGTACCGTGAGCTCCGGCACCCGAATCAGGGCCCTTACGATCAAGAACGCACTCATCGCCGTCAATTGCAGCGGCGCCTCCCCGGCGGTTGACTCGTGCCGTTTCGTCAACAGCAGTAGCTACGCCATCTACTGGAGTGCAAGTGACTTTCCTGATTTATCTTTCAACACGTATGCGGGTAACGGTCGTGACAAGGGGATAGTGGGAGGGGTGATATCGGAGAGTGGTACGTGGCACAACGATGGTAGTGGTGATTATGTGGTGTTGGGGGACATAGTGGTGAGGCGGGACTGTCACCTT
>JAZDPI010000089.1:0-8432 GCA_043797775.1 Candidatus Eiseniibacteriota bacterium | reverse complement strand
GCGGCGAAGGCACTGGGCCTGGCCCTGAGCACTCTCTACAGGAAGCTGGGCAAGTACGGCATCGCAGAAGAGAAGTAGGCCGCGAGCGCAGGCCGTCTTTCCCCCTGGGCCGATTCCTCCCGGCCCGCCTGACCGGTAGGGGCTGGCCTCAGCGGTGTTGACGCGTGTAGCTGGAAGCCCTTCAACGCGTTAGCCCCCCGCCCATGGCGGTACTTGCAACTCTCATTTTGAGAATCGGTTATCACGCTACAGGCACGGAGGTTAGTTGGCGCACCCGCGGTTTCTTCTACGTCATGGGAATCGGCGGCCTTTCTCTTCGCGGCGAGCGCACTCCCGCCGATGTCGTAACGTTTGTCCTATCAACGCAGTACAGCCTGTTTTGTGTGTCTGCAGTTTTCTGGCACGCGAATCGCTGTGCACGGTAACGCCGCTTCCTGCCGGGGTTGGATTCGGCGCTGAAGCGGTGGGTGAGTTCTTGGAACGGGGATGACGAGGGTAAGCTGTTTCTCAAAGGCGGTGACCAAGATGCGCACTGGTAGCAGGAGGGACAAGAGTACGGTAATGCGGCGAGGAGTGAGGACGGTTCTGGTCGTCGGCATCAGTACGCCTACGACGAGGGCTCTCGGGAGACTGCTCGGGAGATACTTCTATATCGAGAGGGTGGAGGACCCGGCTCAATGCCTCAGGAGAGCCCGCGATGATGCGCGTGTGAACGGGGTTCTCCTCGATCCAGGTTTCTGCGGAATCGAACCGGCGAGTTTCGTGGAGTCTATCAGAAAGCATCGGGCAGAGCTCCCCGTTTTTTTCTACGGGACCGCCCAGGACATCGCAGGTATCTCCGAGAGTGTGTGCCGCAATCACAGGTGCTGCTTCAAGAGTCCTTCGGAGATCATAAGGCTCGCCGAGGCGATTGCGTTCCTGTTGACGCAGGGCAGAGCAAGACCCTTCGTGGAAAGGCCGGAGAGCAGAATCGTCGTCAAGACGCTTGAATTCATAGAGGCAAACTACTCGAGCATAAACAAGGTGACCTACATAAGCTGCAATCTGGGTGTATCGAGAGAGCATCTCTCTCGGCAGTTCACCCGATTCGTCGGTCACAGCGTGTGGGATTTCGTGACGTTGTACCGAGTGGAGAAGGCCAAGGAACTGCTGTGCCAGGGTGCACTCGTGAAGCAGGTCGCGCGAGAAGTGGGATTCAGATGCGAGTCCAGCCTCTCCAGAGCCTTCCACAAATACACCGGCATCACCGCGACGGCCTACCGCGAGTCGATTCTTGCACGAAAGGCTGGAATGCGGCTGGATTCGCGGATCTCGGGTTCGGGATCTTAGCCCCGCAGTCGGTACCTCTCAGCAATCATCCAGAGCGCGTCATACAGACAGTACGCCACACCGACAGCGCGCGCCGATCTCTATCCCGCCGCGGCTCTTGCGAGGCCGCGCAACTCCGCCTCAACGTCGCTAGTCCGTATCGAGATGCCCTGCTCGCAACCCAAGACATCTCCTCTCAGTCCGCCGGCCATCGCGGAGAGCATCTGCTGGCGCGCGTCTCCGAGCGACGCAGCGAGCGACACGATGGCGTTGAACAGTGACCGGATCTCCTTCGGCCGGCAATTGCTGTTTCTGAGAAGCTCCAGGGTCACGGTCAGGTAGCCGTCCGCCGTCCCGAGAAACTCGAGCGCCTTCGCGAAATCGTCCGACAGCTTGCCGGCGTCCACGCCGGCGGCGTCCATGGCCCTGACAAAGCGAAGATTGTAGGACTTGAGCTCGATGATTCTCTGCTCCGCCCACCGTGAGACTTCCTTGTGGGGAATACTCTCGGCAAGAAGTTCAACCGGAGGCCAAGCCTCCTCAGCCCGAATGGAGTTAGTCTGACATCGTGTCCTTGGCATTCTAATTTCAACCTCCTCGGAGTGAATCCAGTTGAGATGCAAAGACACAACGCTCAAGCAAACTGGAGTTCCCCGGACTTCCTTCGCGGAAGCCCAAACTACTGTTACGTGATGTCTCTCCTCGCACGGTGAGACTCACAATTGCCTGGCTCCTTTTTGTGACTCCGCCTCAGAACCCGCAGCCGGGACCACCACGAGGGTGGAGCGGTCCGTGGGTTCTGAGACGGACGTCCGCTGGGACTGCGAGGACAGATTCTTGCACACAATAGGTTGCGGTGTCAAAGGTTTTTTTGAGAAAATGCCACAATTCGTAGGGCCCGGGGTGAGTCTCAACCCCGGCAGAGGCGAGGACGTCGACCGGCGGGTGCCACGGTCGGAGGAGAGGGGGGCTCGAAGAGAGCCGAGCGTGACGTCACTCGGAGGGGCGGGTGTCTTTCTGCTCGCCGGGGGCAAAACAGCAAGGAGCGTAGTCGTGCGTGTGCATCGTGAGGCGCTGTCTTATCTTCTTGAAGATGACCGCGGTCGCCTCGACGAAATACTCGCCCTTCGCGTCTATCCAGAAGCCCGGGGGCAGCCTCTTTCTCTCTTCGCTCACTGCGAAGGAATGCACAGTCCAGAGCAGTCCGCCGAGTGATTTCACGGGACTGGTCGATCTGAACTCGATTCTGGCGACGGCGTATTCGGCGTTGTCTATGAACACGGTTCCGCAGAGGCAGCGCATGAACTTCTCCGCACCCGGGTCCTTGCCCGTGTACGCTGCGCCGGGCTTCGGCTTGAAACTCAGGGCCGTGCACGGTCTTCCGTTCAGCGTTTCGTTACCCGCAAAGGACCAGTCGAACATGGTGAGGAGGTCTTCCGCTGCCACTTGAAATCGAGCTGACTTGCCCGATTTACGCTGCTTCTGTCTGGTCTCTTCCTTCTCCTTCTCTTTTTGTGAGATCGGCTTTCCGTCCACTGCTATTAGTATCTCCGTGTCAGGCGCGCGAGGAACGGAAGTAACCTCGACCAACCTCACTTCGGACTTGCCTGGCTTGAGGTCTTCGTCAAGCTGTTCGACGACGACGGTCTTCATGTAGCGGCAGCCGGCCAGGAGGGAATCCTGGCGCTGCATTTCCTTGAGCGAACGCTCGAGGAGCTCACGGGCGTCTTTCGGTTCTACTGCGGACACGTCACCGGAAGGCGTGATCAGAAGGAAGAAGAAAAGGGCCAGAACACTAGTGAGGAGAAAGCAAGAAGCCCTTGCAGTTGCTCTCATGGCGACGAACCTAATGACAGTCCGTCTGAAACCGGCCTTCGGTGAAGCCAGGTTCTGAGAGATTGGTTGCTCTGGCAGTGTCAGTACTCCCGTGTCGAATCACTTCTTTGTCGAGTTGAATCGCGACGGGCTACATCTTACACTTCCCGCGTCCGGCTTTTCAACAGATTCGATCAAGCGCTGCGCCGTAGGGCGCGCAGGGGGGGTCGCGCGGCCTGGTCCGGGTGCGGTCGGATGCCCGGGACAGGCGCGGTCGAATCAAGGGGGCACGCCATCGGGCATCCGTCTCGAACCACCGGATTTGGATCTCGCACCAGGGAGGAGAAATGGAAAGCTACGTAACGACCAGGAACATCGAGCAGAAAACGAGAGAATGGCTCAAACGAATCGAGCCTTTCAACCGGCATCGTCTCCGGCTCAAGCGGTCGAAGAGCGCTCTGCTCGTGATCGACATGCAAGACTACTTCCTCCAACCGGACTCGCCTGCGTATATACCCGGCGGCCTTGCGATCTTACCCGGGCTTAGGCGGCTAGTGGCGGCCTTCCGGGCGACCGAGAGACCGGTGATCTTCACGAAGCACGTTCACCACCCGGACAAAATCGACGTCGGCATCATGGAGTGGTGGTGGCAGGGGATGTGCGTGGAGGGATCAAGGGAGAGCGAGATACACGCAAGCCTCGCGCCGAGGAGGCGGGAGAAAGTCGTGCAGAAGCACAGGTACTCCGCGTTTTTCGATACCGACCTGGAAACGGTGCTGCGCTGTCAGAAGGTCGAAGACCTCGTAATCACCGGCATAATGACGAATATGTGCTGCGAGTCCACGACGAGAGACGCCTACTTCAGAGACTACCGCACTTTCTTCGCAGCCGACGGGACGGCGACGGTTGACGAAGAGATGCACGTCGCCACCCTGCTTAACCTGGCCTACGGCTTTTCCTACGTCACGACGATGGGGGCGATTGAGAGAAGCCTGAAGTAGGCCCTGCGGTCGCCGGCACTGCGATAGCGGCGGAGACCGCGCCGGCGAAAGCCAGGTCAGAAATCCCGGGAGGTTGACAGCCGGCAGGCGAGCCGCCGGCACACCGCGATGGAGATAGGCCCGGCGCTCCTGAGCACCGGGCCAGAGTAATCGTGTTGGAGACAGATCTGAGGCAAGCCCCGCGGAGACCTATCTCAGCAGAATTGCCTTCTCCGCTCGCGCGTCGTTTTCGGTCTCCAGCCGGAGGACGTAGATGCCGCTCGCGACCTCACCGCCGGACGAATCCTTCCCGTCCCACATGATACTGTGGAAGCCGGCCAGCTCACGGTGGTTGTCCAGCAAGGTCCTCACCGCGCGACCTGAAACGTCGAAAATCCTGATCGAGACCGGACCGTCAGCGGAAAGGACGTACCTCACGTTGAGGGCCGGGTTGAACGGATTCGGGAAGACTTCAAGCGCCGCGATGTCGGCAGGGATTCCCGGAGTCCCGTCAACCGAAATGAGTATCGAACCGGACCCTCCGGCCTCGTGGTATCTTGCGGCGAATTCCTGGAGGTACACGTTCGCGACGATGGCGTCATGGACGACGAGCGTATTCTCGTCGTTCACCGTGTTGGCGGAATAGGACCAGTTGTGTGAGCCGGTCACGACGGTTGGATCCATGGTGGGCCAGCTCGAGTCGATTATCATGTACGTGTGGTGGAGCAGATAGCTCGAAGGAAGACCGTCCTGATACACGTCCGCCGGAGGACTCCAGTAGTTGTACGCCGTGGGGTCGCCCGACATGGCGTACCACTCGCTTCCGGAGGTTATGGGGCCGACCGAACTTCCCTCAAAAACGCCTCTCACCTGGAACCCCGGAATGCCGACCCACTTGCTCTTCATCGCGGCCGAGAGTTCGTTGCTCGTGAAGCTCAGTATGCAGAAATAGATCGTGGAGTCTGCCGTGCCGACGGCCTCGATCATGCGAGACTCCGTCCGGTCGGACGGGCTCATGTACTGCTGAGTGGGCATGCCGTTGATTATGAACTTGTGGGGCGTGTTGTCGGCCTTCCTGCTTCCCATCTTGGCCTCTGTCGCGTTGGGCGTGGCGGTGTCGGAGCCCCACATCTCGTTGAATTCGAGTTTGTACGCCGAGGCCAACCCGTAGTCCTTGACGGCCAGTATGTTGTTGGCGTCGTCGTTGCCCGAGATCGAACAGTTCCACGAGCTGGTCCAGACCCAGTCGTCGGTCTTGGACGTGGCCGGCTGGCAGTCAAACACCACGAACTTGTTGTGCATCGACCCGTACCCCTGTCCCGCGCCGTGATTGCCGCCGTAAGTGCTCGCGATGACAGGGATGCCGTTGGCGGCAAGGCGGTTCGCCTCGTAGCCCACGTTGTCCGCCTCGATTATGAATCGTACCGACACGCCCCTTCCCTTGGCGGCTATGAGAGCGTCCGCTACGGAAGAGAGGCTGAAGCTGTAGAAACAGCAGTCAATCGAGTAAGTGGCGGCGTCGATCCTGTCTATCAACTTCTGCTGGACATTCTGGTTTCCGAGCGCCAGCGTACCCTTGTTGTAGGAGGTCTCCACGCTCTTGTTGAAGTAAATGTGGAATTCACTCGCCACGTCGGAGACCGTCACAAATACATGATCGCCGCTGGTCCGCGTCCCTGACACGTCCGTGGAAGAGACTCGATAGTGGTACAGCGTGTTTGCCGACAGGCTGCTCAACGGCATCTCGTGGTCGGTCACCAGGTCCGTGTCTTCGACGACGCTACCGTACGAGATGGTCGTTCCGTATTCAACCGTGCTTGTCGAAGCCGTGTTCGTGGTCCATGAGATGGTGGCGGAAGAGGTGGTGAGGTCGTCCTCTTCCGGTCCGCTCGTTATTAGCGGGCCGTTCCCCCAGTAAACGACGTCGGAGGCAAAGCGCGGGCAAATCTCGTAGCCGGTCGTGTAGGGTGACGAAGTATCGTACTGTTTCAGAACCCCGATGATGTCGAAGTATCCCACGGGCTGGGGAGTGCCGTTGGCACCGCAGTCCTTGTCTATGAAAAGGATTGTCGTCGCCGTGCCGTCGTTTATCTGGAGAGTCACGTTGGAACCGGACGGCGTAACGGGCCAGCTCCCACTCACAAGCGTGACACCGTTGATCCGGATGAGACGGCTCTCGTTGGGCTCGGCGTAAGTCGTAGGATTGAAAGTGGCGTTCACCTGGGCGCACGTGAGAACGAGCGGCTCAGGAACGGGCCTTCCGGTTGCGTGAGTGACGAGGGTCACCAATTCGTAAGCGGAACTGATCTCCGTCAGGCCGTTAAACTGCGCGATGTTGCTGGTGATAGTAACGCTGTCCCCGAGCTTGAAATGTAGGCCCGAGTTGAGGCCCCCGGACACGTATATGTCAATGCCGCCGGTCTCGTCCTGTATGTAACAGTCGGTGCTGTACGTATTGAACACGCTGTCCGGCACGGTGACTATTCCGGAAACGGTCACCTGCGTGCCTATGGTGTACGGCGCAGCGGGGACGCCGGCACTGGTGTTGTTGTGTAGATCGATTATGTAAACCGCGCTTGCGTCCGGTGCGAATGCCGCCTGAGTGAGCACTAGGCCGAGCACGAGCGGCAGAAGGAACCACAGGTTCCTACGGTTCATACGTGGCCGATTCAGCCGTTGAGCGACCGAACCTCGGGGAACAGGGGGTGCCGTCGGGTTCAGCCGGGTCGCGATATGGTCAGAGCACGCAAACAGTCGTCTCATCTCAGATTCCTCCGCCTGGAGTCCTCTCCAGTCTTTGAAAGACGCTCAGGGCAGCAAAGTTGCAGTTGTCTCCGTCCGTGGGCGGAACCTGGAAGGTATTATACCACATTTCAGGCCCAAAGCCGAGGGGAAAGCGGCAGTGGGGGCGGGTCGGGCGTAGGAAGAACTGAGAGGGCAGGCCAATCAGGGCTGCCCTCTCTTGCTGGAAGGGCCGACTGTTTCCGGTGCCGCAAAGCTCGATTGCCTCGCGCACTGCAAGGCTCGATTTCGTGCTGTTTTTTGTCCTTGAGCGGGCGGCACCGTTGTCGTACGCTTGTTCCTTCGCTTTGGGTTGTGGGGCGCATCACGGGAACAATTGACTTGCTTTGCAGGAGGCACTAGATGGCGGAAGTCGTCAAGCACGATATGCTCATTCTGGGTTCCGGTCTGGCCGGCCTGAGGGCTGCGGTCGAGGCGTCCCGCGCGAGCGGCGGCAAGCTGAACATCGGAATCGTCTCCAAGGTTCAGCTCATGCGCGCTCACTCCGTCTGCGCGGAAGGTGGAACGGCGGCCATGCTGCGACCCGAAGAGGGCGACAGCTTCGAGCTGCACGCCTGGGACACGGTGAAGGGCAGTGATTTCCTCGCCGACCAGGACGTGGTCGAGCGCTTCGTCCACGCCTCACCGGAAGAGATCATCCAGCTCGAGCACTGGGGCATCCCGTGGACGCGCCGAGAAGACGGGCGCATCGCCCAGAGGCCGTTCGGCGGCCACAGCTACCCGCGTGCCGTGCTCGCCGTCGACAAGACCGGCTTCTTCGAGATGCAGACCCTCTACGACACCCTCCTCAAGTACGGCAACTTCAAGCGATACGACGAGTTCTTCGCCACTTCCATCATCGTCGAGAACAACGAATTCAAGTGCATCACGGGTTTCGACGTGGGCACGGGGCAGTTCCTCGCACTCACGGCCAAGGCCCTCAACATAGCGACGGGTGGGGCCGGCACGCTCTTCGGCTTCACGACGTATTCTCAGACCGTGACCGGCGACGGTCTTGCGATGGCCTACAGAGCGGGGCTCCCTCTTGAAGACATGGAGTTCCTTCAGTTTCATCCCACGGGGCTCATCCCCTCCGGGATCCTGATAACCGAAGCCTGCAGGGGCGAGGGCGGTTATCTCTTGAACAACAAGGGCGAGCGCTTCATGGACAAGTACGCCCCCGAAAAGATGGAGCTCGCACCCCGGGACCTCATCTCGCGGTCCATGATAACGGAGATCGAGGCCGGAAGAGGCTTCAAGGGCCCAAAGGATCTGGATTACATGCATCTGGACCTCACTCATCTGGGAGCGGACAAAATAAACGAGAGGCTCCCCCTCATAAGAGAAGTCTGCATGGACTTCATTGGTATCGACCCCGTTCACGTTCCCATCCCCGTGAGGCCCGTTGCCCACTATTCGATGGGGGGCGTGGAGACGGACATAAACGGCGCAACCAGGGCAAAGGGCATTTGGGCCAGCGGTGAGGCCGCGTGCGTAAGCCTCCACGGAGCAAACAGGCTTGGCTCCAACTCCACGGCCGAATGTCTG
>JAZDPI010000077.1:0-3071 GCA_043797775.1 Candidatus Eiseniibacteriota bacterium | reverse complement strand
CTTATCAGCTTTAAGCTATCTCCTATCACGACCCTCAACACTGGATTTCTGGGCCCCGTGCGCTTTGGGAAAAACCTCGAAGGGCTTTCACGTCTCACGATCTTCCAGAGAAGCATCAGCCTCGAGGGCGGCTCTTCCCGGACGTCTGCCTCTGCTCGCTTTCCTTGCGCTTGTGGCCCTGTGTTTCACTGCCGCCCTCCCTGCGGCCGGTCAGAGCTCACATCAGTCGTCGGCCCCGCCCGAGAGCGCCGCTGTGAGTGCGAGCGTGCCTGCGGGCGCGAGCGTCTCTGCAAGTCCGGGCACCGCAGCAAGTCCGGGTGTTCCAGCTGGTTCGGACACTCAGACAAGCGTACCGGCAGGCGCGCAGGAAGAAGAACGAGAAATCCCGCTCACCGGGTGGCTCGTGCTGGACCCCTCGCGCATACACCTCCCGCTTTTCGCCGATACCAATCAGGTCGGAAAGAGAGCCGAAGTCGTCCTTGACGAGGCGTACCTGGACTTGGAGAAGCTCTTACCCGTCGAGGGGGAGAGTCTCTCGTGGCAGCCCGGTTCCGTTCTTGTGTGGCGGAGAGTGCAGGTTAGGGACAGCGTCCTGACGCTGATGCCCGCGGATGGAGGCACAGTGGGCAAGCCGGGCAAGGCAGGTGCTTCGGGCAGCGCAGGCAGGCGGGCGACGGAGTCTGGCCCGGGAGCCGCGCCTCTTGCGGCCGTCGACACCTCCGCTGTTTACGTTGCATATGCCGCCTGCTACCTGGACAGCCCGCGATGGCAGAAGGTGGAACTGGTGATTTCCACCCGCCAGCGCGTCGCGGTCTATCTGAACGGAGAACTAGTCAAGAAGAAGTCCGCGGCGACTCGAGAGGCGGATGCACGCGAAGAGTTCTCATGCGAGCTCACGCTTCCTAGGGACAAGCACCTTCTCCTGGTGAAGACCGTGTTCGACAGCAGGGACTCGCTCTCGGCGTGGTCGCTCAAGCCCTATTTCAGAGTCAAGCCCGCGAGGCTCCTCGACGTGCCGGCCGCTTCTCTTGATCCCGAGCACAGGTATTCATACAAAGACATCGTCAAGACCGTAGGCGTGAGAGACGTCGCGATCTCGCCCGCGGGGAAATGGCTCGCCATGCAGATTCGCGAAGTGGACGCGAAGCGAGACAAATACGTTTACTATGTTGAGATATTCGATGCTCGGAGTGCCGAGCGTGTGTACACGCTCAGAATGGGCGACGCAGTGTCGCGGCCGGAATGGTCGCCCGACGGCGGGAGCCTCCTCTTCATGTCAAACGGCATTCCGAGCCACTCAGACGGTGAAGGCAGCAAGACCGATCTCTGGCTCATGAACATGAGCACGCACGGGCTCGAGAGACTCCTTAAGGGAGTGAAGGGGCTGGCCCAGCCCGTTTGGTCGCCGGACGCCAGGTACGTGTTCTACAGGGCGCGGACAGATAAGGCCGACGAGGAAGAGAAGCGGGCATACGAGAAGCTCGAGCAGCTTCATGAACGGTGGGACTACTGGAAGAACAAGTCGCACATTTTCGTAGTGTCGGTGGCGAACAGGACGAAGCTTCAGCTAACGAGCGGAGAGTTCACGGTCGACAACTACGAGCTCTCGCCTGACGGAAAGACGATTGCCTTCTCGAGGTCCGTGCCCGTGGAAGACAGGCCCTTCTTCAAACCGGAGCTCTGGAAGCTGGACGTAGCCACTCTCGCGAGCGACACGCTGTTCAGCGAACGGCTGGGCATCAGCGAGTTTGCCTGGTCGCTCGACGGGAAGTCCATTGCGTTCATCGGAGACTGCGCAGTCGCGACACCCGAGAACGTCAGCAACAGGTATTACCAGTCGCTTTACCTGCTGGACGTGGGAACGCGGAAATACACAAAGCTGACTCAGGATTTTGATCCGACGGTGGGTATAGACATTTACGGAGGCCAGGCGGGAAGAAAATCGGTGTGGTGGGCAGGTGGGCAGAGGCTTTACTTCGTCACGAGTCACAAAACGCGTACTCGTCTCTTCTATGTGAATCCGTCTGAACCTGCGAAGCTGAGCGAAATACGACTACCGCGCCTTGTGTCTTCCGGGTTTGACGTTTCGAAGGACAGGAGGTACGTGGCCTTTGTAGGCACGTCGCCGGCCGAGGACAGAAAGGTGTTTGTGATGGACGTGGCTTCGCTTGGGCGGGTAGGCAGGTCCGCGAAAGGGAGAGCGGGGAGTGGAGTTCCGTCGGGCGGAGTATCGCCCGGGGGGACGGCGGCAGCGGCCCTCGAAACGTATCCGGGCACCCGGCAGGGGGCTTCCCTGGCGCTCTACGATGGGTCAGTGGTCACGGTGTTTGATCCCGCCAAAGAGGTGATGAAGCTCGCACGGCTCGCGCGATTCGAGCGAGAGGATTTCACGGACAGCGACGGAACGAGAATCGACGGGTGGCTCTACTATCCGCAGGACTTTGACCCCGCGAAAAAGTACCCGCTCATCGTCTATTATTACGGCGGCGTCGTGTCCATCGGAGAGTATTTCCAGAGGATGGCGCAGTGGCTCGCAGGACAGGGCTACTTCTACTACGTCTTGAACCCCAGGGGGGCCACTACCTATGGGCAGGCGTTCGCCGACGCCCACGTAAACGACTGGGGTGGGCTCTCCGCCGAGGACGTGATCGAGGGTGTGAAGCGCCTTCTCGCCGAGAAGAGCTTCGTAGATGCGGAGCGCGTGGGGTGTTACGGAGGGAGCTACGGCGGCTTTCTCACGATGTCGCTCTTGACGCAGACCGACATCTTCAAGGCGGCCGTCTCCTGGTACGGGATCAGCAACATCGCAAGCTACTGGGGAGCAGGCTGGTGGGGTTACTCGTACAGCGACGTCGCGACTGCGCTCAGTTATCCCTGGAACAGGCCGGACGTCTATGTCGACAAATCCCCGCTCTTCAAGGCCGACAGGATAAACACGCCGCTCCTCCTTCTGCACGGCAGGGACGACACAAATGTGCCCGCCCTGGAATCCGATCAAATGTTTACGGCCCTCAAGGTCTTGAAGAAAGACGTCGTTTACGTGCGCTGGGAGGGAGAAGACCACGGCATCG
>JAZDPI010000039.1:0-2567 GCA_043797775.1 Candidatus Eiseniibacteriota bacterium | reverse complement strand
AGTGTTCTCCTTGTCGACCGTGACCCTCTTGGCTTTCCCGAGGTCACCAGTGGTTGCGTTCTCCAGTTTGAACCCCGCCTCTTCAGAAATGACCCTGCCTCCGGTCAGAATGGCAACGTCTTCGAGCATTTCCTTCCTGCGATCTCCGAAGCCCGGGGCCTTGACGGCGACGCAGGAAAGCACGCCTCTCAACTTGTTCACGACCAGAGTTGCAAGAGCCTCGCCCTCCACGTCCTCCACGATCAGCAAAGAGGCCTTCCCCATCTGGGCGATCTTCTCGAGGATCGGCAGTAGTTCTCTCATCGAGCTTATCCTTCTGTCACAAATAAGGATCACGGGCTCTTCCAGGACCGTCTCCATCCTCTCGGCGTCAGTCACAAAATACGGGGAGATGTAGCCGCGGTCAAACTGGAGCCCTTCGACGAAGTCGAGCGTGGTCTCCATGCTCTTCGCCTCCTCGACCGTGATCACTCCGTCCTTGCCCACTTTCTCCATCGCGTCGGCGATGAGCTTCCCGACGGCCGGGTCGTTGTTGGCCGATATGGAGGCGACCTGTTCAAGTTCGTCCCTCTTGTCTACCGACTTGCCCGTCTTCTTCAGAACATCAACCACGCTGCGGACGGCCTTGTCGATTCCTACCCTAAGGCGCATGGGGCTCGCACCGGCTGCCACGTTCTTCAGGCCCTCCCTGAGGATTGCCTGAGCCAGCACGGTGGCGGTCGTTGTTCCGTCTCCCGCCACGTCGTGAGTCTTGGTTGCCACCTCGCGCAAAAGCTGAGCGCCCATGTTCTCGAAGGGGTTTTCCAGCTCAATGTCCTTGGCTATCGTCACCCCGTCGTTCGTCACGAGCGGCATTCCGAATTTCCTGTCCAGAACGACGTTCCTGCCCTTGGGCCCGAGTGTCACCTTGACGCTGTTGGCGAGTTTGTCCACGCCTCGTTTGAGAGCATCTCTGGCCTCGGCATCGAAATGAAGAATTTTCGCCATCGGCGGGTCCCTCCCTTCCTCTTACCTCCAGGATTTACAGTCCGTTACGTCAGTTGTCTCTTCTGGAAACGCTGCTTGCTATCCACGCGCAGTGACCTGCAAGCTGAGGAGTCCGAAATAGTTCAGGGTAGTCTACCAGCAATTCCGGGAAGCGTCCAGCGAAAAATCTTCCCGTGCACACCGCCAGGTGTCTGTTTGCCGGCCGGTGAGCTGCCTCGCCTGGCACACCGTCAGGTGCCCGCCTGTCGACCGGCTAGGTGCCCCGCTTGACACGCCGCCCGGTGCCCCTTTTCGCGGGCCGGCCGACTTCGCGCCCGGCTCGCCTGTTCCGGCGATATATGGCCAAGAGCCCGTCAAGCACGAGGGTGTCTTCCACTCTGCTGATTTGGGAAGAGAGTGGTGCAATCAAAGGGGCATACCCGCCCGTAGCGACGACGAGCGGCCTATAGCCCAGCTCTTCGAATATGCGGGTCAGTATGCCGTCCACCTGCGCAGCCGCCCCAAAGACTATGCCCGACTGCAAGCTCTCTTCCGTGGATTTTCCGATCACAGAGTCCGGCCTCTTGAGCTCGACTCGCGAGAGCTTCGCTCCTCGCCTGAAAAGCTCCTCGGCGGCCGTCGACACGCCCGGAGCGATCGCCCCGCCCAGGTATCGTCCGCGCCTGTCAATGACATCGAAGGTGGTGGCTGTTCCTGCGTCCACGACGACAAGCGGCTTCCCGAACTTCTCCATGGCCCCCACCGCCGTCGCGATTCTATCCGCACCCACGGCCCCGGGGTCTTTGTACTGAATCTTGAGGCCCGTGTCGACCGAGCTATCCACGACAAGCGGCTCCTTCCCGAAAAGCTGTGCCGCCATTTCAACGAAACCGGCCGTCAGAGGCGGAACCACCGAGCACATCACGCAATCCCCGCCCGGCTCCAGCCTTGCTCCGCGTGAGTGGCAGTAGCCCCTGAACATCAGAAAGAGCTCGTCGCCCGTGCGATTGAGCGTCACGGTGCGCATGCGCAGGGCCAGCTTCCCGGACACAAAAAGGCCGAACTGTGTCGTGGTGTTGCCCACGTCAATCGCCAATATCGTATTCCGCATGTTCGTCCTCCCTGTTTCTGCGCCTTTCCACGGCCATGGAGACGAGGATGCTCCCGAAATAGAGCCCCGTTATCGGGAAAGCGACCAGAAGCTGGCTGGGCCCGTCGCCCGGAGTGACGGCGGCCCCGATGATGAATATTATGACAACGGCGTACCTCCACTTGTTCTTGAGGGCGGCAGAGCTTATGACTCCCAGGTGAGTCAGTACTCCTACGACAAGGGGAAACTGGAAGAGAACGCCTATGGCGAGGGAAATCTGAATCACCATCGAGAAGTACTTGTCAATGGAGATCATCGGCTCAAGGCGCGAAGTCGCGAACGCCATGAGGATCTTCATTACAACAGGGATGAGCATGAAGTAGGAAAAGGCAACGCCGCCGTAGAAGAGAACCGTGGAGAACGTCGCCAGCGGAAGGAGCGCCGCTCGCTCCTTGTGGAGCAGTCCCGGGACAACGAACCTCCAGGCCAGAAAGAAGACGAACGGAAGGCA
>JAZDPI010000024.1:0-18316 GCA_043797775.1 Candidatus Eiseniibacteriota bacterium | reverse complement strand
CGTGTTGCCGACGATCAGTGTGTTCGCATAGTCGTCGAAGAATATGAGGATCCCCATTATCCACGTGGCAAGCTGCCCGCGTCGGGCGGAGGTGGCGACGGGCGTTGCCACGTCGACAATCCCCTGCGTTCCTCCCGACTTGGAGATGACTCCAACCATTCCTCCGAGGAGGAGGCTGAAGATGATGATGGAAACGTGAGAGGCATCGCTGGCGGCATCCACGGCGTAGCCGTCTATCGACCTGAGGAGAGCCGTCCACGGGCTGTAACCATAGATGAACGTGGCGCCGAGCCAGATTCCAAGAAACAGCGACACGACCACCTGTCTCGTCAGAATCGCCAGCGCAATGGCCAGAAGGGGAGGGAGGATCGACAGGACACCGGGCACCGTGTGAAGGGGCGTGGACGATCCGGCTTCTCCAACTTCCAGAAGCAACCGGTCGACCTCGCCTTCATGAAGCGTCACGTCTTCCACGATAATGCCGGTCGTGACGCCGTTGCCGGCAAGAACCCCATCTCCTATCACTCGCCCCGTTGAAGTTCGCAGGCTGAAACAGAAGCTGTCTTCGGGCGCCGCGCCGTCGACTCTGACGGTGGCGTCGAATGGAAGCTCCGGAAAGACGACTCGCGGGACCTCGACCGAGGGCCTCAAGGCTCGTTCGAGGCGAACACCCGTCTCCTGCCCGAGACTGGGGGAGGAGGCCACAACGGGCATTGCCGAGAGAAGAAGGATGAACGCGGCTGAGAGAGGAAGGACGAAGGCGCAGAACGAGCGTTGAACAACGGGTGTGCGCCTTGCCGTCACTTCCTGTTCCTTCCAAGCCCGGCTCGATCCGGCTCGGTTTCCTGAGAGGGACGGGCGAGCGAGTTTCATATGTCTCGGATGGCATCTCCCAGCAGTCCTACGTCAAGCTTGGAGATGCAGAAGCGATTCTTTCCCGAGGGATCCCTCGGAATATCGTCCACGCGCTCGAAGTTGACTCTGAGACCCGTACCAAGCGCCTTCTCGAAGTTCGTCAGTATGGCCTCCAGATCCTTTTCCGAGAACTGTTCGTTGGGAACGTACTTGATTGTGAACCGGGAGAGCTCCTCCTGAATCACCTGGGTCTGGCTCACTCCCGGACTATCCTTTGTCATCCTCGCAGGGAAAGTGTAACCAGGCACCATGCTTCCGTCCGGAAGAAGCAGGAGGTCCGCGGTCCTCCCCGTGGCCGGCCCCATCACAGGGAGCCCCCAGCCGCACTTGCAGAGGGTTTCGCTCTTGCTCCCGACGTCTCCGATGCGGTATCTGATGAACGGCGTCGCAGTGTTGAGGAGGTCGGTCACGATTATCTCGCCGATCTCTCCGTCCGCCGCCGGCCTCCCGTCTGTCACGAACTCCAAGTACACGCCTTCGGTGTTGATGTGCATCGAGTGCTCTTGCACACATTCGGTGGCAATAAGCCCGGTCTCTCTGGCCCCGTACCTGTCGAAAACCGGACAGTCGAACACTTGCTTCAGTTTTTCTCGCTGGAAGTAGAGGAGAGGCTCGGCAGTTGCGACGATCGCCCGCAGGTCCGGGAAGAGTCGTCGTCCCTTCCCGCGCAGTCCCGCGTGCTCCATGTGCAGGGCGAGAAGATAAAGGGGCTGTGAATATCCCTGCACTATCTCGGGTGAGAAGCGGAGAAGTTTCTCTCTGTAGCCCTCCAGTATCTCCTTCGTCAACGGCATGGCAGGCAGCATGAGATCCTGATTCGTGGCGAACTTCTTTATCTTCCCTCTGAAGCTCAAGGGTTCGTAGAAATCCATCGCCGCGCCCCACACGTAGCCCACCCTGGCTCCGATCCTCCAGCCGTACAACTTGTTCAGCGACGCGGTTTGGGCCCACCTGGAGCGCAAGATCTTCCTGGTTCTGTAGAAGGGAAGCGGTCTGTCGGTGGACCCCGCCGTGTGCGATTCCAGGAGAGATGCCCGCCTGGCCTTCCGGGAAACAAGCTCTTCTCCGTGTTTTCGAATGGCCTGCTTCGTCAGGACCGGAATCCTGGCGAAGTCCTCTGGAGAATTGATGCCGCCGGGAGTGAGTCCCCTCTCCTGGAATAGCTTCGTGTAGTAGGGGCAGTTGTCGTACGCCTCTTGTATGAGTCTCTTCAGCCTGTCCCACTGTCTCTTTCCAAGCTCTTCGGGGGAGAGCTTGTAGATTCTGTCAAGGGCCGCTGTTTCTCCAAGCATCGCCTGGTCGCGAGTCCACACGAGAAACAGGGGGTAGCCCACGAGTCTTATGAACGGGCCGTGCAAATCCATAATGGCTCTCACACGAGCGAGATCGAGAATCTAAACTTGCCGGATGGCTCTCTCGGGATGTCCTCCACGCATTCTAAAGAGACTCTCATTTCGGGTCCCAGGAATTCAAGAGCCTTTTGTTTCAGGGTCGCTTCCGTCGCGGGCGAGTATCCACTTCCTTTCACAACCCGGAATCTGACGGCGTCAAGCTGTTCCTGGACGAGCTGGGCCTGACCGATGCCCCGGATCTCCGCTATGAGCTTGATCGTGAGCGCCGCCCCGGAGACGTGCCTTCCGTCCGGCGTTTTGATGAAATCAGTGACTCGTCCTTCCAGGGACTCAAGCAGGGGCAAGGTCCGTCCGCAGCTGCAGAGTTCCGTCGCAAGTCTTCCTCTGTCTTCGATTGCGTATCTAATGAGAGGCATTCCGACGTTGGAGAGGTCCGTTATTACAACGTCACCCGATTCACCTGGAGGTGCGGGTTTGCCGCTCCGGGGGTCGATCACTATTTCTAGGTAAAGATTCTCTGCATTGACGTGCAGTCCGGAGTGCCTTTCGCACTCGCTGGCGATAACGCTCGTTTCTCTCGCGCCGTATCTGTCGAAGACCGGGCATCCGAAGACCCTCTCTATCGTGTCGCGCTGGTGAGGAAAGAGCATCTCGGCAGTGGTTATGACCGAGCGGGGGTGAAGCGGAGGGCCGGCGCCCTCCTTTTCGGTGCTCCGGCCGGCCAGGAAGGACGCGAAGAGATACGCAGAGTTTGCATATGCGAGAATCGCCTTGGGCCCGAATCTCGACAGCCGTCCCGCGAATTCCTGCATGCTTTCGCCGCTGAGAGACGAAGCGTCCAGCACGAGGATTCGCTCGGAGACGAGGCTCCGCCAGCCTCCTGTCTCGCCGCGCGCGAGGTCTCCCGGCGCGCCCCATATGGCCCCGGCTTTGTCGGCAATGTCATATCCGGCCCATCTGTTGTGGCGGAAGGTGGCGGCCTTTCGTGTTTCCATCCGCTCGCGGTCGACGTAGAACACGAGAGGCTTTCCCGTGGAGCCGCCGGTCCTGTTCTCGATGAGCTCCGAGCGAGGGAATTCGGAAGCCACGAGCTCCGGCAGATTTGCCTGGATGTCGCTCTTGGTGAGAACGGGAAACCTCTGAAGGTCGGTCAGATCCCCCAAGTGTTCGGGCCTCACCCCCCATTCCCCAAAGCGCCTCGCGTAGAAAGGGCAGTGTTTGTAGGCGTGCGTAAGCATCGTCTTGAGTCTCTCGTATTGGAGAAGCGCGAGCTTCTCCGGCTCGAGAAACTGCGTGCATTCAAGCTCGGCCAGATGCCGAAGGTGTGATTCCCTCTTGAGGGCTACAAGCGCAGGATAGAACAGTGTTCGCGAGAGGAGCGCAAAGAGATCCCACATCGCACCTATCGGGTGAAGTTCGAAAAGCGTCGAGCGCGATCAAGGGCAACACCGCAGAGTTCCCCGTACGCCGCAAGATATCACGTCTGCCTCAGGGTGTCGAGTGATTCGTTACCTCCGGGGTGCCGATTCGCTTCGCAATGTGGATACACGCAGCACGAGGCTCTTTGCAGTTGAGAAGGGAAGCGGGCAGTGATAGTGTCATGCGCGACGACCTGATCCATCGACAGCCTTTGGGGGAGGGGAAACCGTGCCATGTCTGTTATCGCTCAGGACGTAACGAAACTCGTAGGCAATACACCGCTCGTGAGACTCAGTCGAGTCGGCCGGGGGCTCGGGAGCGTCTTAGCGGCGAAACTGGAGTTCTTCAACCCGCTCGGCAGCGTCAAGGATCGCATAGGGGTCAGCATGATTGACGCGGCCGAGCGAGAGGGGCTCATCAAGAAGGACACGGTGATAATCGAGCCCACCAGCGGCAACACCGGTCTCGCGCTGGCCTTCGTCTGCGCGGCGCGGGGCTACCCGCTGACACTCACGATGCCGGAGACCATGAGCGTCGAGCGAAGAAGCATGCTCAAAGCCCTTGGGGCCAAGCTCGTCCTCACGCCGGGAAGTGAGGGCATGAAGGGAGCCGTGAGGGTCGCAGAGGAACTGGTCAGAAGCACTCCCGGCGCCTTCATGCCGAATCAGTTCGAGAATCCGGCCAACCCCGACGCGCACCGCAAGACGACCGCCGAGGAGATATGGAAAGACACGGAGGGACGGGTTGACATCCTTGTAAGCGGCGTCGGAACGGGGGGAACCATTACCGGCGTGGGGGAAGTCATCAAGGCGCGCAAGCCCGGTTTCAGGACCGTCGCAGTGGAGCCGGCGTCGTCGCCTGTTCTATCGGGCGGGCGGCCCGGCCGGCACGCGATCCAGGGCATCGGCGCCGGGTTCGTGCCGCAGGTGCTCAATCGAGGCATCATTGACGAAATAATCCAGGTCTCGGACGAAGAAGCCACTGCGGCAGCCCGAAGACTTGCCGGAGAGGAAGGGATATTCGCAGGCATTTCCTCCGGCGCGGCCCTTCACGCCGCTCTCAAAGTCGGAGCGAGAGAGGAAAGCCGAGGGAGACTCGTAGTCGTAATCCTTCCCGACACGGGGGAGAGATATCTCAGCACCGGCGCTTTTGCGTAACGCCGGCACACGAGGGTGTGTCCCAATCGTGCGAAGAGAGGAGAAGTCTGAGAGGCGTTTTAGACTGGCACTGGCGTCAGTGCTTTTTCGTTTGGTGAGGACGCGGCCTCTCGCCGAAAACCCCTTTGACCTGGTGCGAAACCGGGACGGCGTCAAAGGTCCGTCGGGTGCTCGCACGCTGGGTCGGGAGGCACAGGAGCCGAAGCCCCGGGGTCGCCCTGCGATTCTTGTCGTCCGGCAGCAGAATCAGATGGGAGACATGCTTCTTGCAAGTCCATGTCTCCGTGCACTGAGGGGACACTTCCCGGACGCGTACATAGCACTGCTGGCGAGCCACGAGAATCAGGCCGTCGTGCGCGACAATCCTCACCTCGACGAGGTGTTTGTCTACGACAAGCCGCGTTTCAGGAGAAGTCCGGTTGAGCTTCTGCGTCTTCTGGCTGCCTTGAGAGCAAGGCGCTTCGATGTCGCAATTGTGCTCTCAACGGTTTCCTTGTCGGTGACAAGCGTGCTTCTCGCCCTCTTGAGCGGCGCCAGGTATCGCGTGAGTTACGGTGGGAAAGACTACGGCATGAGTTTCGCCGACGCGGCCTTTCACGTCCCCGTGCCGCTCGGAGACCCCGGCGTCCACCAGACGCGGCTCGGCCTGGGACTTCTCGAGCACTTCGGAATCACGGCGGAGGACCTTTCCCCGATGATGGCCACGACGGCAGAGGCCGACGAGTTCGCCAGGGCATTCCTGGCCGGACACAACGTCGATCCGTCACACACGGTCGTCGGCATTCATCCGGGGGCGGGCAAGAGGAAAAACAGATGGCCCGCCTCCAGTTTCGGACAGGTCGCAGAAGCGCTTGCCGAAGGAGCCAGGGTGATAGCAATTGCGGGCCCTTCCGACAAAGACGTGCTTGCTGAAATGCTTCGCGAAGTCGCACTTCCAATGCCCTTGCTTTCCGGGGAAAGCATCGGGAGGGTGGCGGCCGTGTTGAAGCGGCTCTCCCTTTTCATCTGTAACGACACGGGAGTACTGCACGTGGCAGCGGCAGTGGGCTGTCCCACGCTGGCCCTCTTTGGGCCGACCGATCCAGAGAAGTGGGCGCCTTTGACTCCTGCGTGCCGGACGATCAGAGCGCCGTCCGCAGATCTTGCCGGGCTGGGGGTGGGCCCGGTGCTGGCGGCCGCGCGCGAGATTCTGGCAGCAGGGACGGCTGGGGCGAAGCCTAAAAAGGAGCACGATTGATGCCGAGCGGACTTCCGGTGGCACAGAGCCTCATGGCAGACGGCTTGTCAGCGCATGGTCCGACAGCATACGGTCCGACGGCACACGTCTTTCCTGGGATTCTGACTCCTCTCGCATTTACGACAGGGGAGCTTCTCTGGGTGTTCGGTTTCTCCATAGTCTGCGTTCTCATCGTGCTTTCTCCGCTGATTGTCTATGTGATCCGAAGAAAGAAACCGTGAGGTGTGGTGTGTGCTCTGTTCTGCTCCGGCGAGTTGCGACCGCTGCTGCGGCGCTCGCCGTGATAGTGAATCTGACTGGTTTCGCGAGCGCGGGTTCTCCCGAAGATCGCCGTGACTGGACGGAGGGCTACACGCTCGTCCTTCTTTCTCCTGCGGGTCCGGATGGGGTGCCCAGTGCGGATGGGGTGCCGGGTTCGCATGGGATCGCCGGTGCGGATGGCACGACGGGTGGGGACGGTCGAGCAGGCAACGGCGCCTCCGAGGGCGCTGACCGCTTCGTTCGTCTGCGCAACGCTCTGGAGTCCCTCGGAATGCGCATCGGCGTTGCAGTTCCGCCTCGCGTGATCCTGGGGTGGATTCCCCCGGAACACACCACGGCGGTGTCTACCCTGCCTGGTGTGGAGGGCGTTTTTACGGTGCCCTTGCCGGAAGCGGCCCTGCGCGGCATGGACGACCCGACGGCGCGGGTCGTGGCTTTCTTCAATTCCGTAGCATCGGGGTCTTCCCGGGAACGCCGGACCGGACAGGAATTCCCCCTTGATGAAGGGGAGAGCTCCTTCCCGCCTCTCATCGACGATGCCCTCGAGCCCGACGCGTCCGACATGGACGCGTACCTGAAAAACCTCCGGGCCGCGGGTGTGGACGTCGAGAGGCTCTACGATCTCAACGAGGCAGACCCGGCGCTAGATATTCTGGGGAACAGCGACGACATGGAAGGGACGGTCACGGTCACGATTTTCTTCGTGGAAAGCGACGGTTCCATGGATCCGGACCAGTACACATGGTCCACCGCCGCGCGCAGCAGTACTCTGAACAGCGCCGTCGCCGCGCTGTCGTGGTGGTCGGATCGTGCGGCCGGCTACGGAAAGAGCCTGTCCTTCACGGTTCAGCATTATCCCGGCACGGACGGGCGCTGCCAGACAGGCTACGAGCCTATTCTGCACTCTTCCTCGGAAGTTCGCTACTGGGTCGAAGAGATAATGGCGAGCTTCGGGTACTCGTCCGGCAGCCACTTCGATCGCGTGAGGGCTTACAACACATGGGCCAGGTCAGCCTACGGCACCGATTGGGCCTACTCTGCATTTGTCGAGTACAACCCGCCTCCCGCCGGGGCGGCCTTCACTGACGGCGCGGCCGCGTGGGCCTATCTGGGGGGGCCGTACACGAATCTCCTTTACAGGACGTTCGGCTGGACGTTCGACCGCGTCTACGCGCACGAGACCGGTCACATATTCTTTGCCTGTGATGAATACTACGAACCCGGTTACGGAGGCTGCACCAGCTGTGGGCCCTGCAGCGACGGCATCAACAACGGGAATTGCGAATACTGCAACCCCCAGGCGGTGACTTGCATGATGAGATACAACGACTGGAGCCTGTGCGCGTTCACTCCAGGTCACCTGGGCTGGCTCGAAGGTCCCATCGTGAAGTACTTCTCCCACCTGATCGACGACGCGTCCGGAAACAACAACGGCGTCGCTGACCCCGGAGAGACCGTGGCGATGCCGGTGACACTCAAGAACTGGGGGCTTCCTTTGAGTGCGGTTTCGGCCACGCTGTTCACATCGGACCCTTACATCACGATAACGAGCAGCTCCTCAAGCTATCCCGACATGCCGCTCAACGCAAGAAGCACGAGCACTACGCCGTACGCCTTCCGCTCAGTGCCTGGAACGCCTGTCGCACACCCGGTCACGTTCACGCTCACGATAGTCGGCGCCGGTTACGACACGACAATCACGTTGGACGTTCGAATAGGGGAGACTCCGGTCCTACTCGTGGACGATGACGGAGGCGGACCGTACGAGTCGTACTATGCCTCCGCACTCAACGCCGCCGGCTTCTCCTACGCCTACTGGAACGTCGCCACGCAGGGTTCACCGCCGCTCTCCGAGCTTTCAAGACGAAAGGTCGTAATCTGGTTTACGTCCATGGAAGCCTTCCTCTCTCTGACAGGACTCGATGAGCGAAATCTGCAGGCTTATCTGGATGGCGGCGGCTCGCTCTTCCTCTCATCGCAAGACTACCTCGGCGAGAGATTCGAGGATTTTGCGACGAACTACCTGCACGTGGCCGCCTTCACCGCAGACGTTTACAGCGACTCGGAGGGCGGGGTAGCGGGAGACCCCGTGTCGGACGGGCTCGACCTGACAATGGACTATCCCTTCTCGAACTACTCCGACGACATCACACCCGGCGCCAATGCCGGAAGTATTCTCATCAACTCGACCGGCAATCCAGGTGCCCTCAGGTATCCCGCGATCGGGACGGCGCCCTACAGAGTGGTCTACTTCGCCTTTCCGTTTGAGGCCGTTGCCAACTCCGTCGCCCCGAACAACCGGACGACGGTCATGCGGAGGGTGATCGAATGGCTGCTCGAGCCGCAGGACTACCAGCCGCCGAGCGTGGCGATCGTCGCTCCCGACGGCGGTGAGAAATGGGGGGTGGGAAGCGAGCAGGAAATCACCTGGGTGGCCTCCGACAACTTCGCCGTGGACTCCGTCAGCTTGTACTACTCGATCGACGGCGGAGCCAGCTTTCCCCACACGATCGCCTCGGGTGAGGAGAACGATTCCGTTTACACGTGGGTGATTCCCGACACTCCCTCCGACAGTTGCGTCGTGAAGATAGTCGCTTACGACAGCTCGCTCAACGTGGCCGAAGACGTGAGCACAGGCCTCTTCTTGATCAGCTCGGACACCATCCCGGAGATACCCCCGGAGGACGTGAGGTTCGAGCTGGTGCAGAACCATCCCAACCCATTCAACTCTGTGACGTCGATCGAATTCTACCTCGACGCTCGCGAGAGGATATCTCTCGCGATCTACGACGTCACGGGTAAGGTTGTGAAGACTCTTGTCCGGGACACCCTGAGCGAAGGGAAACACCTGGCCTCATGGAGCGGAAACGACGAGACGGAAAGAGCCGTCTCCTCGGGCGTCTACATCTGCAGGCTCGAATCTGAGCGCAAGAGCACTTCGAAGAAGATGGTCCTCTGCAAATAGCCCCGCCGCCGGAGCCGCAGGCTAGCACCTTGACGCCGCCGCAAGCTTCCCGAGCCGATGCCTTAACCGATTACAGCACAGCAAATTCACCGTGTGCCAGGGGAGAGCCTTCTCTCTCGACACAGGTCTTGTTTTAGGCTAATGGCGTCCCTGATTCCTGCCGATAGCTCAGGAGGGGAATCAGGAACGTCATCTGGCAGGACAACGCGACCCCTCCACGAATTACGGCGTCACGATCAGAACGGAAAAGGAGAGAATGCTCACCGATTCCCGCAGGGTCTCAGAAATAGCGACGGCACTTTCCCGGGCCTACAAGAGCAGACAGCTCTACAATCTCAACAGCCCCGTTCCGCGCACGTCCATCGAGCAGCTCCTGGCAACCATGAATAGTTTCCTGTCGATCGACGACACGCTGACTTTCACCGTCGGGGAGGCGGAGCTTCTCTACCACGGCAAGGCCGTCTATTCGAATCCCGACAGACGCGAAAGCCTCGCCTTCCGCATGTACAGGGACGGCGTCAGATCCATCACGTTTCACTCCGGCATCACGATCGAAGAAATGCTCGCCCTCCTCGATGCCCTGCGGCCCACCGGGCCACAGGAAGACGACGACAGCGTGGACGTCGTAACCGAGCTCTGGGAGCGCGAGCTCCCACACATCACATATTTGGCGGTAGACGACTGTGTCGAGCCGGACCCCTCTGAAGAAGAGCTCGCTGAAGCGAACCGGCGCATGTCGGGGCAATCCGCCGCCGTGCTCGATGAGGTCGATGGCAGCATGGGCGTTGCCATGATGACTGATCTGCCTCTTTCCGATGAAGAACGGCAATCGATTGCCAACGTTTCCCTGTGCGAAGAGGAGCTCGACGAGCTCGGTCACGAAATCCTGGCGGACGAAAGGACGGACGTCAGAGAGAGAGTCGCGGAGATATTTCTTGAGATTCTTGCCTCTCCGGCCGGCTCCGACGTCGGTAAGGACGTTGCGCGGGCTCTGGAGGCCATGTGCTCCGGTCTCGTGCACGGCGGGAATCTGAGGCACGCCACGAACGTGCTTGTCGAAGCGAAGCGGCTCGTCGCCGAGGAAACCGGTCTTCCCGAGGACACTAGAGGCACTCTGTTGAGGTTTCTTGAGGCCAGAAGCAGCGAGAGGGAGCTCAGCGCTCTGGAATCGATGATAGAAGAGTGTTCGGCCCACGGTCTCCCCGTGTACGAACATTACCTGCGTGAGCTTCTGCCCGGGGCCGTTGTGCCTTTGTGTGGGATGCTCGGAAGGCTCCGCAATCCCGCGGCGAAGGAGATGTTCTGCAGAGTCTTGAGCGTGCTTGCGAGGGAAAACCCTGAGCCCGTCTTCTCGATGCTCTCTGACCCGAGGTGGTATTTCGTACGGAGCCTGGTCAGGATCCTCAGGCTCATGAAGGACAGACGAAGTCTCATCTACCTCGAGGGACTTCTCTCCCACGAGGACGTACGGGTGAGGGCGGAGGTCGTGCGCTGTATCGCCGACATGGGCGGCAAGGACGCGGCGTTCCTTCTCTGCAGATCGCTCAACGACGTGGAGAAGCCGGTGCGCATGCTCGCAGCGAAGAAGCTCGGCCAGCTCGGCGAGAGCTCATCGGCTCCGGCCATAAGCGATTCCGTGCTGAAGGCGGGCTTCATACAGAAGGACTTCGACGAGAAGTGGGAGTATCTTGACGCGCTTGCCCGGACCGGGAAGGAAGAGTCGATTCCGCCGCTTCAGAGGTTTCTTAGGAAAAGGTCTCTCTTCCACATAGCCGAGCTCGACGAGACGAGGAAATGTGCGGTGGCCGCAATTCTGAGAGTAGGCACACCGCGCGCGATGAGCATTCTGGAGGAGCTCGCCCGAAAGAGCAGAGGGCGGCTCAGGCGATGGTGTCTCGAGGCACTGCGCCTGAGAAACCTCAGCTTCTCTGAGGACGCCTCCGCCGGCGACGTGCCCTACGAATGCGTGGAATGCGACCACACGGAGTCCGAGAGAAGGGTGGGCAATGCCTGAGTCTGCTGCGAAAGTTGACACACGCATGAGCAGGCGGTTGGTAAACCAGCTGTACGTCGTGCTCAGGTCAGTGAGAATCTACGAACCAAACAATGCCTCTCTCGTGAACGCATTGAGCGGTCTTCTCGCCGTTGTGCGCGCGTCCACGGGGTCGTGGGGAAGCGTCACCCTCGAGACGGCCGGAGGCTGCCTGTACGTGAACGGCATCCGTCTCAGGGTCGACGTGTCCGGATACGCCAGCCATCGCTACATAGTCGACGAAATGCGCAAGTTCGACCTGCGTAACATAACTTTCACCGAGGGGCTCAAGCTGGAGGAGGCCAGAAGCTTCGCCTACGCACTGGGCCAGCTCGGGGCTGGACAGGGGAGTTTTGAGAGGCTGGCTCATCTGTTCGACGAAAACAAGATAGAGAGCATACTGATAAGCAAGGGAGTACCGGCTGACGAATCCCAGGAGCAGGCGGACTCCAATCAGGCGGGCGAAGCCGCGAAGAAAACGTTCTTCAGTGCGATAAAGATCGTGAAACAGATAATGAACTCGGCCTCACAGTTTGAGGCCGTGAAACTGCGGCGCGCGAAGCGCGTGGTCCAGGGGATAGTGGACAGCATTCTGAACGACGAGTCGTTCATGTTCGGCCTCGCGACGATCAAGAATCACGACGAGTACACCTTCAACCACAGCGTAAACGTCTGCATCTACTCGGTGGCACTGGGCCAGCGGTTGGGGCTGAGCAAGTCGCGCCTTTCGCAGCTCGGCATGGCGGCTCTGTTCCACGACATAGGCAAGGTGGAGATCTCGTGGGACATTCTGAACAAGCCCGGAGGACTGAACGCGCAGGAGTGGGAGACAGTGAAGTCACACACCGTGCACGGCGTGAAGCTCCTCTCCAGGCTGTCTCGGCTCGACGAAAGGTCTCTACACGCGATCGTGGTCGCCTACCAGCACCACCTCAACATGGACCTCTCAGGCTATCCGTCTCTGCCGGTGACACGGTCGCTCGACCTGTTCAGCCGGGTTGTGCGCATAACGGACGCGTTTGACGCCATGACCACGGTCAGAGTCTACAGACTCGTGGCGTGCGCCCCTCACGAGAGCGTGCTTTTTCTTCTCAGGGAGGCCGGAAGGAGCTTTGACCCACGCCTGGTCAAGGTGTTTGTCTCGATGGTCGGCATCTATCCCGTCGGCACCGTTCTCGAGCTCGACACGGGTGAGACAGCCGTGGTTGTCAAGCCCGCGAGGGACATAGCGGACATCGCTCGTCCGCTGGTCAAGGTCATCGCAGACAGAGACGGCGTTCAGTGTGGCGACGACACCATTAGTCTTGCAGAGATGGACAAGGCAGGCCGCTACGTCAGGAGCGTAAAGAGGGTGGTGGAGGGTGAGGAATTTGGCCTGAACGTGCCCGAGCTTCTTCTGGGTCCCCTCGAAGTGGACACCGTTGTTTCCGACGCGCCGGCCTAGTGGCTGCCGTGTAAACGCCGGCCCTGCCCGGTGTTCCTGCCCGTCACATCTTACGTATTGATTCCCCGGGCGGATTTCACTATAATCTAGGTCGAGACATAGACAATTGGCTGCCCTGGCCTCTGGTCCACAGAAAACGGGGCCTTCCACCGAGGGTCCTACTCAGCATTTTCCTCCAGCGCGCGTTCTTAGCAACGCCATCCCAGGAGGTGAGTCAGATGAGGCTTGGCGGCATTCCAGTTCTGCCAGCGGTACTCCTCATCCTCGTAGGCTGTTTCGCGTCGGTCCTTGTTCCTGCGGTCTCGGTCGCAACGGTCCGGGACGTCACGATCTTTCCTCCCAGACCTTCCATCTGTGACTCGACGGGTCTCCACGCGTCGGGATACTTCCCGGACGCATGCTGGCACTACGATGGATATGATATCATGCAATTGCCAACCATGGCCCTGACCCCCTACGGACCTCAAACGGTTTACAGGCTTCGCATCTTCTGTCACTGGGATTCGGCCATGGCGTGCGCGACCGTGCTCGTTCCATACGACGTCACGCACTTCTTCGGCAATCTGCCCGCGGGTCCGTACATGGTCTTCGCCGTCGAAGTGGACTCGCGCGACACCCTGACCGTCTACGATCAGAGGAGTCTCTCCTTCTCCGTGACCGACGCGTGCGGCCCCCCGCCGGATTGTGTCATGCCGGGGTTTGCGCCCTTAGACAACGCCTGCCATGCCGTGGTGTTCCCAGGAAGGCCAGGGGCCCTCACGGTGACGCTCAACAATGCGATGCCCCTGGCGGGCGCACAGATGAAGATAAACGGCTTTAGGCGTTTCCGCGACACGGTCTGCCCGGGTGCGACGCGCTGCGGCTCTGAGGTGAAGGTGGTGCGGGTAGAGCCGGTTATGCGTGCCCGTGACATGGGTCTGGAGTGGAGCTTCAGCGGAGAGACGCTTCACTTCATGCTTCACCCGCTTTCTTCTGAATCTTCGCTTCCCGGGATCATCGAACCCGGTGACGGTCCCGTGGTGCGCGTCTGGATTGAGGTTGTCGTGGACTCGGCTCTGCGTCTCTCCGATCCGACCGCGTGGATTCCGGAGTTCTCCTTTCCGGTCACCCTTGAGCCCGTCGCCTTTGCCGACGAGAACGGACGTTCCGTGCCGGCGTGCCCGACGTTTGCTCCGATCACCGGCAACATCTGCATACGTGATGGGGTGAAGTGCGACGTGAACGGCGACGGACGCGCCGACGTAGTCGACATTGTGAGAATGATAAAGTGCATAATATGTCCCATCCCGGAGGGCTGCTGTACTCCCGAGGAAACCGAGAAAGGAGACTGTAACGGTGACGGTGTCCTCACCGTCAACGACGTCGTTTGCTGTATAAGATACATACTGGCCGGACGTTGCGACTGGTGCGCGCGAGAGCAGGTTGACGGCCCCCTCGTTTCGACGGCTGAGGGCTCGCTCAGCCTCCCGGCGACGCTGACGGCAAAGAAGGGCGAAGACCTGGTCGTGCCTGTCAGCTTCTCCTCGCCCTCAGAGCCGGGCGGTCTTGAGGTCCGCCTGAGATACGATCCGGGGCTTCTGGCAGTCAAGGGGGTGAGACTGGGGGAGGAACTTTCTGACTGCGAGCTTTTCTATGACGCCCGTGACGGAAGTCTCTCGTTAATGGTGGTGTCGATGAGTAGCGGCCGTCTCCCCTCGGGCAGCGGTGTCCTTGCAAGCGTCACTTTCACGGCGACAGGCGAGCCTTCAGGTACAGAGATTTCGCTCGACGGGGTGGTGGGGTCGGACGGTGAGGGCAGTCGCTTGGATTTCGGCTCTTCAAACGCCAGAACAGTCGTCCAGTCGCCGGGGGTCGCGCCCTTCAGCCTGGCAAGTGCCCCCAACCCATTCTCGGGTTCCACTGAAATTAGCTTCTCATCCGACGTCACTCAGAGAGTGACGCTGTCGGTGTTCGACGTTGCCGGAAGGCTTGTTCGTCTCATACAGGACGGCGCGCTGGATTCCGGAGTTCACCACTTCGCGTGGGACGGGCGAGACGGCACGGGTTCAAGGGTTCCCAGCGGCATCTATTTCCTCAAGGTGAACGCGGAGAGAGGAAGCCTGTCGAAAAAGCTCGTTCTGCTGAACGTCGTTCGCTGAGTCGTCGCGCGCCGGTTGTGCACGCCTGACGCCAGGTGGGGCATGTTGGTTCCGGTCGCGCGCAACTGTTGACCGCGGGCGGCCTGCATGAACAGCGACCGGAGAAATGCGAAGGCAGAAGTCAACTTGACTTCTGCCTTCACGCTTTCAGCGCCAAGCTTGTTGGGCTACTTGAACAGACTCTTTATCTTACCCCAGGAAGTAGAGTTCACCGGCGTCGGGTCCGGGGGCAGTTCCTCAGTCACGCCGGTCTCCGAGCCGCCCGAAGTAATTGCATCGTAGTCCTGCGGTCCGGGCAGCAAGTTCGGGATGATCCACGTGAACTGGACCTCGCAGCCACAAAGGGTGTTACCCAACATCACGTAGTAGGCGGGGGTGGTCGTTCTGAACCTCACCTTCCAGTTGTTGTTGGGGGCAAAGGGAGGATAGTAGAGAGCCGTCCACCCCGTCGGAGCCGCCTCCGAGACGCGAGTCGCTCTCAGCACGTTGTCGCCGTTGAAAAAGATCCAAACCAGGTAGATGCCCGTTGTGAACTGCAGGTTGGAGACACAGTATGTGTATTTCCAGAGGTTCGTGCCCGGAGTTGCGCCTCCCGGCGGGAACGGGTCATCCTGGTTATACCTCACCCAGGTGTCATTCTCGTAGTGGTAGAGTTTGTACCCCACCGAGGCCTTGGGTATGGCCAACGCGCTCCCGCAAAGCGAAACGATCCCAACAAGCAGAAGCAACACAAGAAAACCTGTTAGCTTTTGCGTCATACTCTTCCTCCCCGTCTCCAATCCGGTGCCGTGCTGCCTACTTGAAAAGGCCCTTTATCTTTCCCCAGGAAGATAGCTCGGTGCCGGTCTGGCCGCCGGGGATGACAGTGGTCGTGCCTTCGTACGGAAAGCCGTTCCAGGCCTCGAAATGCTGTGGGCCTGGAGGTGCCGTGGGGTTATACCACATGAAGACAACGCTGAAGGCGTTCTTGGCCTCTCCCGGCAAAATCCTGTACAGACCGCTGAGCTCATCCCATTCCACGTTCCATGAGCCGTCCGGCCCCTCTGGAGTCACAAAGTTCTCCTCCCATCCCTCAGGATAACTGTGGGAAACGTAGTCGGTGTAGTTGAAACCCTCCTGGTCAAAGAAGACGATGAACCCGGCCACGGCGGGCTCCAGACTGATATTATCCACGGTGTAGTCAAAGCGATACATCTCGTTTCCGGGCGATCCCCCAAGATAGTAGAGTCTCGCTGTGACTTCGACGGCAGGAGTGTCGCTCAACGCCACACTCGACGCAACGACAACTCCCAGTACAAGAAGAAGCGCGGCAACAGAAACCTTAGCGAATCCTCTCATAGGCATCCTCCCTTCGGTTGCGGAGAAAACGGGCAGTGACCAAAACCACACTCAAAAGAGAGCCCGACCAGGGGGCACTCCTAACTCACGGAAACGCCGCTATTATGCCCCAAAAGAGGGGAAAAGTCAAGAGAAGAATAGCCGCTCGGGCCAAGAGAGAAATCGCTGCTTCCCGGTGGTCACGCGGCTGCCGATGCCCCGGCACCGCTGAAGCGCAAAGGCAGGGGTCAAGATGCCCCCTGCCTTTGTTGTCTCAGTGCCAAGCTTGTTGGGTTACTTGAAGAGGCTCTTTATCTTGCCCCAGGAAGCAGACTCAACCGGAGTAGGGTCCGGAGGCAGCTCCTCCGTCGTCCCGGTCTCCGAAAGGACGGCAGTAATTGCGTCGTAGCTCTGCGGCCCGGGGACCGAATCCGGGAATACCCACGTGAACTGGACCTCGTAGCCGCAAAGAGTACTGCCGGGCATCACGTAGTAGCCAGAGGTGGCCGTTCTGAACCTCATCTTCCAGTTGTTGTCCGGTGCAACGGGACCAAAGTATGTCGGCGTCCACCCCGTCGGAACGACAGCCGAGGAGTAGGTCGCTCTCGGCAGATTGTTGGTGTTGAAGAACACCCACAGCTGATAGATGCCGGTCGTAAACTCCAGGTTGGAAATACAGTACGTGTATTTCCAAAGATTAGTGCCCGGAGTTGCCCCTCCCGGCGGGACCGGGTCGTCCTGGTAATACCTCACCCATGAGTCGCTCTCGTAGTGATAGACTTTGTAGCCCATGAACGCCTTGGGAATGCCCTCGGCATTGTGATAGAGCGAGACGATCCCAACAAGCAGAAGCAGCACAAGAAAACCTGTTAGCATTCGCGTCATACTCTCTACCCCCTTCTTAGCAGAGATGCCTAAATCGAGTGGAGGTTCGAAAGTCGTGGCCTTATGGCAGATGCGACCGCGAACCGAGGGGCGGTCCCCTGAGAGACCGCCCCTTCTTGTGTCTTATCTCCTCACAACCAGCTTACCCGTCGCAACCGAGTCGCCGGTCTTGAGCTCGTAGAAGTAGACGCCGGAGCTCACCCTGGCGCCGTCGTCCGCGATACCGTTCCACGTCACCGAATGAGAGCCCGGTTCCACGTCACGGTCAATGATGGTCCTGACGACCCTTCCTGTGACGTCGTAGACCTTGAGCTGGACCGGAATGAGTCCCTCACCCTTGAGGGCAAACGAAATGCTTGCCGAGTGATTGAACGGGTTCGGGTAGCCCTTGCCCAGATACACGATGCTCCCTCGTCCGCGCTCGTAGTAAATGACGGGCGTGGAGAGAGGAATCCAACCGGCAGGGACAGTCTGGCCGTTGTTGATCATGTCGGCAATCGTCTTTGCCCTCTCGTCGTTCGTAGACACGCCGTCGTCGATCGTGCCGTCGCAGTACGTGATCGCCTGGCTGACGTTGGCTCCGTCGGCGCTTATGACCTGGGTCTGCGAGAGCTTGAAGGAGACCACGTTGAGCAGGAGGGCAATCATCTGCTGCTTGGCGCGGTCTTTCATCGTGCCGTCCTTGTTGACCGTGAGGAGCCTCTGCAAGACCATCAAGCTGTCCGCAGTGCTGTGTCCGCCTTCTTCGACCTCGAATATCTTCACGGGGTTCAGAAGATTCTCGTTGAAGTGAATCCGTATCTCCTCCATGAAGGCGCTAAGCTCGGCGAGACTCTCCTGCGCCTTGCCCTTCCCGGTCAGGTAGACGTTCACCTGGTGCTTCCAGTAGCCGATGGTTCTCTGGCACGGCGTGATCTGGAGACACGTGAATGTGAAATCGACGACCGCACAGTCGCCCATCGACACCGTCGTCGTCTTCGTTTCGGAGTCGGCTACGAAGCCCGCAGGCGTGACGATTGTAATCTTGTAGTCGCCGGTCTCTAGCCCGCTGAATCCGTAATGGCCGTTGACGTCGGTTACAGTCGTCTCAAGCAGGACGTTGGCCAGCGAGTAAAGGTCAACGGTCACGCCGGCCGCAGGCGTAGAGCCGTTGCAGACCACGGTGGCCGTGCCCTCCAAGCAACCCAGAAAGCT
>JAZDPI010000020.1:0-5532 GCA_043797775.1 Candidatus Eiseniibacteriota bacterium | reverse complement strand
CGACTTCTTCAGCCTGTAGGCCGACGTCTCGTAGGTGAGCTCGACGCCTCCGGGCTTGAGCGATGCCGAAAACATGGCGTTCCTGATTTCCCCGGCATAGCTGCCGTCGATGAGAAGCGAATCCTCAAACGCGCGTCTTCTCACTTCGAACTCCCAATCGAAGACTTCCGGAAGGACGTTGTTGCCCGAGAGCCAGGTGTACGCGTCTCTCCCCCCGACCAACCTCCTGACGTAGTGAGATTCGTCTTCGAAGAGCTCGTTGTAGTGCAGGAAATTCTCGCCTCCGACTTCCTCTGCCCCGTCTGCCATGCTAAACCAGTAGAGGAGCTTCCCTCCCTTCCTTGAGAAAACCAGCATGTCTGTGGCGTTGACCACCACGATTTCCTCCACGCCGTCCTTGTTCAGGTCCTCGATGTACTGGGTATTCCGCCTGAGCAGAGCCTCACGGGCGGCGCGGGCCGGCACGTAGGAAGCGCGGGCCATCTCCCAGTCAACGTACCCGTCGTGGCCCACCTCCCCGTGGACAAGGAACTCGTACTGATGCGCGACAAGATCAAACCAGGCGTGCTCCAGAAGCCTGGAGGCCGCGACCGTGTCGGGCCCCGCAGAGGCGATCTCCTGGCGCACGGCGTTGAGCGTGTCTCTTATCTGATCGAAAAGCTGCCTGTAGGCGACCCCGGTGGGACTGTCGTTCTCGGCGAACCAGGCAGAACCTCCCATCCATTCCGCCGCGCCGTCTACTATCCTCCCGACGGAAGAGGACGGACCGGTGTCGCGGAGAAACTCCGAATAGGTTGTTACGTTGACCAGCGGGTCTGCCTCCAGAGCCGTAAGCAGGGCGTCCAGATGAGACCAATCCACCGACGGGTGCTCCCCGTTCTCGTAGTCCCACAGGCCCGTCGCCTCTGCATCTTCGTGATAACAGACGGCAAACCGATCATCCACGTCTTCGCCGTAGCGCGCGTGAAGGAAGTTCAACACCGACTGGTAGTCGCCGCTGTCGATGGCGTAATTCACGACTCCCTCAAAGGATTTGTCGTCGTCGAAGACGTTGACGCTTCTGCCGTCGTACGACGTCCTTCTGACCAGATACTCGCTTCCGGAGATGCCGCTGTCGAAAAGGATGTGATCCTCCACCTGCACGCTCGAGAAGCCGTTGTCTCCGAGCAGGCGAACGAAGTTCTGTGTCCACGTCCGCTCCGGGTTCCAGAAACTCACCGGCGAGACCCCGAACACCTTCTCTATCAGCATCCTGTGTACCTTTATTTGCTGGTCGTTGAACTGAAAGTCGGTCGAGTCCGTCCTCGTGGAATACATGATGTTCTGACTGTACGTGCTCCCCACGATCTCAAACTGGCCGGCCTCCACTCCGTCCATCACGAGGTCTACGGCTCTTCTGTCGAGCCAGAGCAGACTGTGCAGGAGACAGCCGGAGACGTGAATCATGAACTTGAGCCCGGGGTGGGAGCGCAGCGTCTCAAGAAGACCCACGTAACACGCCGCCGACGCGACTTTCGAATACGGAACCAGATTCTGGTTGAGATGAAATAGAAAAACGGCGTCCAACTGCTTCCTGGCCGCACCCAAACTCAGGATTGCCTGTGTCGTTTCGGGTACGGCGTCTCTGCCCGAAAGGTCTGTGGCGTTCACGACGACTCCGTACGTGCCTTCGGCACACAGCCCGCCCGAGTCGTTCCTTCCGTCCCAGCAGACCTCGCAGTGCCCGGAACCAAAGTACGTCGAATCGCGCAGAGTCCTCACGGCAAACCCCTGTGCGTTCCTTATCCGAACGGTGACAAGACAGGGCTCCGACAACTGCCAGAAGGCGGTCGTCGAATCACGGAAGCCGTCTCCGTCAGGATAGAACGTGACCGGACACACGTAGGCGTCGGAGACGACAGGACCGGTCGTGTCGGGAGACACGCTCAACTGGAACGGCTGAAGAGTGTCCGCCGGCAGAGTCGAAGCGGCCAGTCCGTCGGTGGCATGAAGAAAGTACTCCAGAATTCCCTCCTCAACGTCTTCCCCGGGTATTTCGCCGGCCCAGGTTTGGAGCCCACCCCTGTTGAGTCCACTCGTTCTGAATTGTGACTCGCCGACCCGACGATAGTGCACGTTCGCTGCCGCAACAAAGCTATCCACGACCGTTGCCTCGATGTGCACCGGCAGGTGGGCCTGGGCGCCGGCGACAGGGGTGTGCACGATTGAAGGTGCCACGCCGTCGGGCTCCGCGAAAAGAGCACACACCTGGGACGTGGCCGGGTCGTAATTGGAAAGCATCCCTTCCTGGCTGAGCCCCGGGACCGTTACCATGTCGATCACGTTGGAGTCGCTGTTTCCGTCCGTTCCTCCCCCAAAGCTCCACTCGTCGTTCACCAGCCTCACGGGGCGGATCCTGCCCGGCTCAAAGCCGTTCTGCCCCAGCATCAGAACGATGTACTTCCAGTCTCCGGACGGCGTCCCCAGCGAGGTTCTCGGTACCGAAATCGTGATTCTCCCGGCCGCCTGTTCGACTTGAGTCCTCACTCCCGTTGTGTCGCCACTTCCGTCCGGAAACACGATGCGGCTGCGAAAGCCGTCGAACGGCGGAGCGCACCACACCATCACCTCCCACCCATTCACAGGGGAAACCCTGGCGTTCCGGGCTTCGAGCGTCCAGGTGGCACCCGAGCCCGAAATTCCATCCTTGTCCACGTAGACGTCGATGCTCTGAAGGCTGAAGCCGGCCCCCGAACCCCACGGGTCACTGAGCGACGCCGCGATCGTCAATGCGAAATACACGGAGCTCGCATCGTAGCTCACTTCAAAACCGGTGAAGTCAAAGGAACCGGGGGCGAAAACATCGTTCGTCGGGTAGGAGTAAGTCCCCGGCCCGTAATCGTCTCCGGCCGGATCGCTGAGCTGCGTCACGACTTGGGAGGCCGACGAAAGGGAGGGCGACAGGGCGAGGCACAAGAAGAAGACTGCCGGTGCCAGGCGCACGGCCCTGATTGATGCAGATGAAGAACGAGCAGGAAACACTACAGGGACCTCCCGACAGGGCACCCGGCGCCGCGAGAGACAATGGCTCACCGGAACGTGGGGCTTCCGCCGCAGAATCCTCCACCTCTCCCTATAATCATAAGGCCCCGCCTGCGGTGTCGCAACATGACACTCGAGGCGGGGCCCCTAGCGATTCGATATCTCGGTACGAGTCTTGCGGTCAGGGCGTCACTCTTTCGCGACTCGCCTCAGCGCTTCGAGCGACTCTCTCAGGCGCTCAAGCTCGGCTCCGGCTTCGGCCATCCTGCCCTGCCCCGTGAGTTGCTCGTACTTCCTGAAATGTTCAATCGCCATGGCCGCCCACTGACGCGCACTGAGCGCCCCCTCCTCAACCGCACTCCGCGGACGCAGTCCCCCTCCCGCTCGCCCTCCCACGAGCTGAGCGATGGCCTCCTCGAACGAATTGGCGTAGGCGATGTCCTCTCCGGACGCCGCCACGACGCGCTTCAGCTCCGGCATCTTGCCCACCGTCGCCTGAAGATAGATGGGCTCGACATAGAGAAGCCTGCTGTCAGACAGCGGAATGACGAGGAGATTCCCCTGAATCACGCGTGATCCCTGCTGGTTCCAGAGAGTGAAGTCCTTGCTTATCACATCGTTCTGGTTGACGCGTATTTCGATTTGCATGGGCCCGTAGACGAGCCTGTCCTTTGGAAACTGATAGACGAGGATCTCACCGTACTTCTCTCCGTCACATCGTCCTGCGAGCCATGCAACCATGTTGTTTTTCGGATTGTTGCGATCCGTCGTCAGCGGGGTGAACGGGATCATCTGGATGAACTCTTGTTTCTGCTCGCCGGGGACCTTTATGAGAACGTAGTAGGGCAGCACTTCTCTCGTGTCGCTCTCGTACGTCTCGGTCGCCACGTCCCAGGCATCCTCTCTGTTGTAGAAGACCGTGGGATCATCCATGTGATACGTCGAATAGACCTGCGCCTGAATCCTCAGGAAGTCCTCCGGGTATCGGATGTGCCGTTTGAGGGACTCGGGCATCTCGGAAGCCGGCTTGAAGAAACCGGGGAAGGCCTTGGAGTAGGCTTGGACTATCGGGTCTGACTCCTCGAACACGTAGAAGTCAACCGTCCCATCGTAACTGTTGGTGACCACCTTCACGGAATTCCTGACGTAGTTAACGCTGCCGCCTCCGACGGCCGAGTAGCGGTATTTCTCTGCATACGGGTAGTGGTTTGAGCTGGTGTAAGCGTCCCAGATGAACCATATCTTCCCGTCGGCAATGACCTGATAAGGGTCATGATCGAAGCTCAAGAAGGGCGCGAGAGCAAACACGCGCTGTGCAATCGGTCTCCTGAACATTATCCGGCTGTCCGGTCCCAGTTCCTTGGCGGCGAGAAGCCTCAGTCCGTCAAAACGCAAGGCAAACGCGAGCTTCCTGAGACCTCCGCCGAGTCTCACACCACCCTTGCCGTCGTAGAAGGCAGTCACGTTCTCGGCCCCACGCGGATAGTCAAACTCCGGATGGCTTGTCTTCACGTACACGTGAGAATTCGGCGCTTCTCCGAAATAGATCTCGGGACGCTCGACCTTGAGCTCGGGGAAGATACTGACGGGAGGAACGTCTTTGACCCAGTACTCAGGCAACCCCTCCGGGGTGAAAACGTTCACGGGATTGAGACAGGCGCCGTAACCATGCGTATAGACCAGCTTCGTGTTTTGCCAGGTCTTGGATTTCTCGGCGAGCCTTCGCTGGTCGAGCTCCCTGGCGGAGAGCATGACCTGGAAAGGAACTCCGTCTATCTCGTAGCGGTCTATGTCAACGTCAAGAAACTTGTAGTAGAGCCTGAAAGACTGATTCTGATTGTAGGTGGCTTCCAGAACCCTCCAGTCCCACAGACGTATGCTCTGAAGCGTGGGGGCGTCCTCGGTGAGATTGTCCGGTGTTATTCCCGCCTTCACGGGAAAGTCGACCAGCGTGATGCGGGAACCGTCCAGGCCGAAGGCTCTTCTCGTGTACTCGATGTTGTATTCGATGTAAGGTCTCTCTTTCTCCAGTTCGTTCGGACTCACCACGTAATGCTGGACGATGGACGGGACAACCTTCACACCGATGACCCATGTCACGAAAAGGACTGCTATCGCCATCCCCGCCGCCGCAAACGTTCGCCTGTGAGAGCGACTGAAAGCGGAATACAGAAACGCGCCGGCCACCAGCACGAGCGCGCCTATGAAGAACTTGTAGGCGGCAATCTGAAAGTGAACGTCCGTGTAGCCCGCTCCAACCACGGCGCCCCTCTCCGAATAGACGAGGTTCCAGACGGCAAGCACGGTCTGAAACACGAAGAGGCAGACGAACAACACCCCTTGCACGGACAGGTGAGTCACAAATCGGAAGAGAGTTTGCCGCCTGTCTGTTCCTGGCCGTGTCCCGAGCACGACCGACTTGATGCGATTGCCGAGGCCGATTCCCAACTCTGCAAGATACAGAACGACTATGCCGAGAGTGCTGAGGATTAGAAGGCTCAATACGTACGA
>JAZDPI010000013.1:0-3035 GCA_043797775.1 Candidatus Eiseniibacteriota bacterium | reverse complement strand
AGACTTGACCCTTTCGTCCAGGTCGGTCTTGGACAGGCCCTGCCACTCAGGAATCCACAGGTTAAGATCCACGATCTCAACCCTGTCCAGGATCGGCACCACCCAGATAAAGCCGGGCCCACGAACGGCGAGGAACTGGCCGCTACGAAAAATCGCCGCGCGTTCGGACTCCCTGACGATCTTGATGGAACTCAAAAGCACCAGGATTCCGATAATCCAGAACGCGAAAAAGGGCAAGGTCATACTCGATTACCAACTCTGCCATCCAGCTCGTCCCGAATCGCGCGGCCCAGGCGATCTCTAGGGTCGTTGCGCGGGCCCACCTGCCCCTGAGACGTCTTTCAGCCTGACCCACCCCCAGGCTCTCTATTAGGTCAACTCCCCCAGTCCAGTGGGCTCTGCACGCCCCGCCCGCCGCGGTTGAGCACGTGAGTGTATATCATCGTCGTGCTGACGTCACGGTGACCCAGAAGCTCCTGGATTATCCTTATGTCGTAACCCGCCTCAAGCATATGCGTGGCGAACGAGTGCCTCAGGCTGTGACAGCTAGCCTGCTTGGCGATACCGACCTTTCTCACGGCGTCCTTTACGGCTCGCTGGAGAACAGACTCGTGCAGGTGATGCCGGCGCCGCGTTCCTGTCTCTCTCTCCACATAGAACCGCGTGGCCGGAAACACCCACTGCCATCCCCACTCCCAGGCCGCGCTTGGGTATTTGCGGCCTATCGCGTAGGGAAGCTCAACGCTTCCCAGTTCACGCTTCAGGTCCTCTCTGTGCTGTTTCCTCACCTGTTCCAGGTGCGTCAGCAATGGCGCCTTGAGCTTCTGAGGCAACGGCACCATCCGATCCCTCTCGCCCTTGCCGTTTCGTACGGTGATCTCGCTTCGTGCAAAATCAATGTCCTTGACCCTGAGTCGGGCGCATTCCATCAATCTCAAACCAGAACCGTAAAGCAGGGCCGCCATTATCCGCACCGTCCCTTGAAGGCAATTGAGAACGGCCCTGACCTCGATCTGTGTTAGAACGACGGGAAGATGGGTTGGTCTCTTCGCCCGGACAATCCCGCTAACCCACTCCATGTCCACGCTAAGAACCTCGCGATAGAGAAAGAGCAGCGCGCTCAGGGCCTGGTTTTGAGTGGACGCAATTACGTGCCTGTCCGTGGCAAGGTTCGAAATGAACTGCGTGATCTCGCGCTCTCCCATGTCCTTGGGGTGACGCTTGCCGTGGAAGAAGATGAACTTCCTCATCCAGGCAACGTATGATTTCTCAGTGCTGTGGCTGTAGTGCCGGACCCTGAGGCTCTGTCGAACAAGATCGAAGAGTCTCGGCTGATTGGCCCTCTGCTGGCCGAGTCTCTGGTCGCAGGGTACGTGCTGTTCCTGCGTGCGCTGACAGGGCTTCTGAGGACTTGGGGGACCCGGTGGTTTTGTCAAAGCAGGAGGGGGCTCTCGCACAAGGAGAGACGCGTGGGCCTTGCCCGTTCGCTGCAGCCGATACGACGCACTATGTCTCTGCATGGTGCCGACCATGCTTCCCCCTGGGTCTCTGGCGACGCCGGGACAAATTTGCCTCGCAATGTCCGGCAGCGTCGTGCGTCTCGCATTGGCCCTGAAAGCTACCTGAGGCGTGTGAGGTTGGGTGCGTGTCGACGGTGTTTTCGCTAGGCCTTAGGCACGCCTATCATTCAAGCGCCAGTATCTCACAAACGAATAAAGAAGACAATGGAAAAATCGAAAGCTCGCCCCCCCTACTTCACCCCGCCCAGCGTTAGTCCTGACACGAAGTATCTGTTGAGGAAAAGGAACAGAAGTACGACGGGGAGTGAGACCAGCACGCTGCCTGCGGCGTAGTTGGCCCATTCGGTCTGGAAGGTGCTGCTCAAGCTCTCGAGTCCAAGCGGGAGTGTGTAGAAACTGGTAGAATTGATGACGACCCTGGCGACCATGAACTCTGACCATGCCGCCATGAACGAGAAGATCGCCGTTATTGCAAGGGCCGGCGCCGCGAGCGGAAGTATGATCGTCGTGAACGCACGCCAGTACGAGGCCCCATCTATGAGGGCCGCCTCTTCCAGGTCCTTCGGGATCGTGTCGAAGTAGCCCTTCATGGTCCAGATGCAGAACGGTAGCGCCGTCGCGACGTACGCCACGGCAAGCCCCGCGATGGAATCCAGCAGGTGAAGTCCCCGCATGAGGATGTACAAAGGCAAGAGCAGCATCGTCGCGGGGAACATCTGCGCTATGAGGAACGAATAGAGTCCCGCCCTTCGCGCCATGAACCGAAATCTCGAGAACGCGTACCCTGCCGTGGCGGCAAGGAAGACACCGACTATTGTGACTATCCCCGCCACGAGCGAGCTGTTGCGAAGCCACACGAGAAAGTCCTTTTCGAAAAGAACTGAGTAGTACGCGCGTCCGGTCGCGTCTTCGGGAACGATACGCAGCGAAGTGGTGTACAGTCTGTCTGCGGGGCGGAGCGAAATGCCGACGATCTGGACGATGGGATAGATCGTGGCAAGCGTAATCAGAACAATCACAATGTGCGCGAGAAGGCGCTTGACCCTCTCTCGCGAACGGCCTGGCGACCTCATTTTCGCTGCAGGCTCCGATTTCGCTGCCGACTTTGTTCTTGCCGCTCCAGCCGCAGCTCGTCCCGAAGACTTCACGTTCCTACTCACGTTCTCTCTCACCTATTCCCCTGCGGCTTCCAGCCGCCATACTCTCTCTCCTCATCGCCTCACTCAAATGCGGCCTCCCCTATCTTGAAATACCTCATGGACGCGACCGTGAAGCCCAGAAGCAGGAAGAACACGATCACGGAAAAGGCCGCGGCGTAGCTGTAGCGATAGTACGTAAACGCGGCCTTGTAGATGTGCGTCACGAGAATGTGTGTCTTGTCGGCCGGCATCCCGCCGCCGGTCACGAGCCATATCACGTTCATGTTGTTAAAGGTCCAGATGGTCCCGAGCACGATCGCCGGCGCGAGAACCGGCCTCAGGAGGGGAAGCGTCACATTTTTGATTTTACCCCATG
>JAZDPI010000298.1:0-6375 GCA_043797775.1 Candidatus Eiseniibacteriota bacterium | reverse complement strand
GGTGAAGCAGGCATTGGGAAAACGCGCATCCTGGAGTCCCTGCGGTCCGTGGCCTCTCTTCGAGACGTTAGAGTGGGTCACGCGAAGGTGGGCCAGCGCGTTCGTCATCTAAATGCGTCAGAGCTGAGATGGAGCGGCCTCGGGCCCGGCGGCACTCGGCCCGCGCGTCTGCCAGCGGCCGACGGAGAGGAGTGCGATGAGTACGGAGGGAGTGCGGACGGAGCAGCACTGGAAGCTGTTGCGGAAACATCGCCGGTCTCTCACGGCGCACGTTCTCTCTTGTCGAGCCTCTTCCCCCCTTCAGCTTTGGCCCCCACTCCGACGGTCATCGTGCTTGACGACATCCATCTGGGCGGCGCCGAGCTTATGAACGAGCTGATGGAACTCGGCCGGGTTGCCGGTGGGTTGCCGCTGCTCCTGGTCTGTGCCTGTGAGGACGACGCGCTTGACGGGACCTCGGCCGTGAGTGAGGTCTATGCCGGACTCAAGGGTCTGTGCAACGTGCGTGAGTTTAGACTTCAACGGTTCTCGGCCGCCCAGGTGCCCAGGTTCATCGCGTCCGCATGCGGGATCCCGCTCTCCGACGATGTGCAGCCGCTCGCAGAGTGGCTTTACGCCAGCTCGCAGGGGCTTCCGCTGGTAGCGGAAGAGCTTCTCAGGCAGCTTGCTTCCAAGGGGCATCTGAGGAGGTTGGGGCAGAACCTCACGTGGGAACTTTCTGAGGTGCGGCTGTCGGGGCGCGATCTCAGGGCGTCCGAGTTTCTCCAGGGCAGGATCGACCGGCTCGCTCATGAGGAGCTTCTCTTCCTTCAAGCGGCATCAGTATTCGGCAGTCCCTTCGCTCTTGATGCTCTGAACTACGTGATGTCGAAGAATCCCTCCGAGACGGTGCGCGTCGCAGGAAAACTCCGTGAGCTCGGTCTGGTGAGGTGCCAGGAGCCGGGGGATTACACGTTTTCACATCCCCTCACCCGCTCGCTCCTGTACGAAAGGCTTGATCCTGAAACACGAAGAGAGTTCCACGGCCGTGCTGCCCTCTGGCTTGAGAGAAAGTTGCCCGACTCGTCCACGTCAGAACTCGCGGTACACTATGAGAGCTCCGGCGAGAAGGAGAAGGCGTTGCGATGCCATGTTCGCGCCTTGGAACAGGCGCGTCGAGGAGGCCGCCACGCGGAGGCCTTCGGCCACGGGATGTCTGCAATCAGGCTCTTCAGCGCAGGCTCGGTCAAAGATCTAACTCGACTTGTCCTGGATGCCGCCGATTCAGCCGAGAAAGCGGGGAAATGCGGCGAGGCGCTTGCCCTTGTGGAGAAGCTCTTGGAAGAGCGTGAGCTCGGCCCGGTGCAGGAGCCGGCCGTCTGTCTTAGGAAAGGCCGGCTGCAAATAGGGCTGTCGCGATTCGCCGAAGCCCAGGAGACTTACGTGAGGCTGCTCGGCCGTCTCCAGCCGCAGGGACACGAAGTGGAGAGAATAACTGCTCTTTCGGACCTGGCATGGACCTGCTTCAGGCAGTCCAGGCTGCGCGAGGCTCTCGAGCATCTGGAGGAGGCCGGGCGGCTGGCCTCCGGCATGCAGATGGCTTCACTCAGCGCGCGCGTTGCGAACCGGACAGGGGTCGTGCTCTCCGGCCTGGGACGGCTTGATGAGTCCGAGAAGACGCACAGAGAGGCCGTGTCCATCGCGCTGGCAAGCGGCGAACCGGAGCTCGTTGCCACAAGCCTAAACAACCTTGGTCTTGTCCTGCTGAAGAGGGGTAAGCCTAAAGACGCAGAAAGGCAAATCGCCGACGCTGTGGAAAACGCCCGGCAGGCGGGGGATCTGCTTCTGCTGGCGGGATGTTACCTGAATCTATCCATCGCGCGCAAGCAGTTGGATGACCTTGACGGGGCCCTTGAAGGCTACCTTAAGAGCCTCGATTTGTGGAAGCGCTGTGGCGACCTGGCGGGGAGTGTGAAGGCGGCGATAAACGTCGCGGCGCTGTACAGACTGAAAGGGGAGACCGAGCTGGCCGAGCGCTTCTACGAAGAGGCCTATCTCACGGCCGGAGGGCTTTCTCTGCGTGACAGCGAGTGTACCGCGGCCGGGAACCTGGCGGAGATTGCGGTGCTCAGGGGACGGTACTCCGAGGCCGCCAGACTCTACAGGGAGGCCCTCGCGTTCCGGGAGACCAGCGGAGACACGGAAGGGTACTCCATTCTGGCCACAGGCCTCGGCTACCTTTTCCTGAGCCAGGGCGGTTTCGAGAGAGCCGTGGAATGGGCGCGCAAGGCGTTCAGCGTCTCCCACGACGACTCGCGCAACAGGATCTTTTCGCGAATCCTGCTGGCAGAATCCCTCTGCGCAACGGGGAGGCTGAAAGAGGCTCAGGAAGAGATCGGGGCACTCAAGTCAACCGCTCCCGGTGATATCACTCGTGCGATGCTCGGTCTCATAAAGAAGGCCGAAGGGCAGGTGCTGGAAAAAGCGGGCGATCGCACCGCGGCGATAGAGGTTTATCGTTCTTCCTCCACCTACCTCTGTGATGCGGGCGATCTCCTCGAGAGGGCAAGGAGCCTCCGGCTCCTGGGCGAGTCGCTGCTGGCGCACTCCGCGGAGCTTGAGCCTGGCGCCTCGCACGAAACACAGGGAATCGTCCGCCAGGCCATAGCCAGCCTGGACGAGGCGCAGCAGATCCTCGAGAGGATCGAGGCCGCCCCGGAACGACTGGGCGTTCTTTCCTCCCTGGTGAGAGCATACAGGGAGCTGGCTGGTACGACCCCCTGCACCTCCATATTCGAAGACGTTGACACGCTTCTGAGTGTGACCGAGCTGCTCAACTCAACTCTATCGCTTCCCGTCGTTCTGGAGAAGATAATGGACATGGCGCTGAGAGAGACGGGCGCGGAGAGAGGTCTGCTGGTCCTTACGAACAGGGAGTCGGGTGAGATTGAGAAAGTTCTGAGCCGCTCCATGGAGAATGAAGCCGAGCGCGATGCCTTCGAAATCAGCCGTACCGTTGTGAGCAGAGTCTCCAGAGGTGGACACCCTCTGACGGCACGCGACGCGTCAGAGGATCCTGAACTGAAGGACATCAAAAGCGTAGCAAGGCTTGAGATCAGATCCATCCTCTGCGTCCCCCTGAGGGCCAGAAACAAGATGATCGGGGCCGTGTATCTGGACAACAGAACTATCCCGGGGGCCTTCACCCCGGGCCACGAGCGGTTCATGGAGGGTTTTGCAGGGCTGGCAGGTATGGCCATAGAGAACAGTTCTCTCAGGGAAGAGCTCGAGGTCATGAACGAGCTCCTCAGTAAGGAGAACGTAGAACTGAGAAAGCAGGTGGCCACGGGCTACACGTTTGAACACATCGTAGGGGACAGCATTCAAATGAAGAGGGTGTTCGGCGCGATCGAGAAGGTTGCCCGAAGCTTCTCGACAGTACTCATCGTCGGGGAGAGCGGAACCGGCAAGGAGCTTGTGGCGCGGGCCATTCACTCGAACAGTGACAGAAGAAGCAAGCCTTTCCTGCCTGTCAACTGCGCCTCTTTCCCGCGGGAGCTGATTGAGGGCGAGCTCTTCGGCATCGAGGACCGCGTTGCCACGGGCGTGTCCAAGAGGATAGGGCTGTTCGAACAGGCCGACGAAGGCACCATTTTTCTAGACGAGATCGGAGACATGAGCCTCGATCTCCAAGCACGTTTGCTGCGAGTTCTTCAGGACAAGGAGTTCAAGAGGGTAGGGGGAAGGCACAGCATCAAGGTCGACGTTCGGATCATCTGCGCCACCAACAAGAATTTGCTTCAAGAAATCGGGAAGGGCTCATTCAGGAGCGACCTCTACTACAGGATTTCCGCTATACCAATTGAGCTGCCTCCTCTCAGAGAGAGAAGGGGCGACATACCTCGGCTGGTCGAGTACTTTCTCGCGAAGTACTCCGAGCTGTACAAGACCGGAAGGCCGCCCCGCGTGTCAGAAGAAGTTATGAGGTTGTTGGTTGAAGCAGACTGGGGAGGGAACGTCAGGCAGTTGGAGAACTGCATAGAGAGATTCGTGGTCATGTGCTCTCCGGGCGAAGAGGTGCCGTTGAGCTCTCTTCCTTCAGACCTGAGGCCGAAGACGCTGGGCCTCGAACCCGCGTCGAGGGCAGGCAAAGCCAGACTCAGGGAGGAGCTTCAGAGTCTGGAAAAGGAGCTACTCATCCAGGCCCTCCAGCGGAGCAACGGGAACCGAAGTCGAGCGGCCAGAGAATTGGGAGTCTCCGAGCAAAGCGTCAGGTACAAAATCAGGAAGTATCGACTCAACGTTCGCCAACTGTGTCGAGACGTGCCAACCTAGTCCCTGCCACCGTTTTGTGAGCCGCTGGCTCGAAGCGGCGTCATCAAACCCCACCGAGTTTGTCGAGTCTTTTTCCATCTCCTCGCGGCCCCGTGTCCGGCCCGACTGTAATGGCTTGTAATGGCGACGGTTACGACGCCGACCTTTTGAGCCGGCTGGCACGGAATTTGAATGTGCATCTGAGGCGGGTCAAAGGGACCCCCTATGTTGCCCGGCCGCAAACAGAGGAGGTGAGTGGCATGAAGCGCTTCGTTCTATTCGAGAAGCTTCTCATGCCTCTGATTGTTACAGCGTGCGTTCTTTGGATGCTCGGTCTCGTGGGTTTCGTCGCTGCTGGGCCCACGCCCGACGAACCGGTTCCGACGCCGAGTGTCCCTTCCGGGACACAGAGCTCCGGGATCGTCCCAGAAGGGGAACTGGTGGTGCTGTTGGATTTCGTGATGGATGTGTGTCAGGTAACTGTGCTGTGAGAGTTCTGCCTGGAGAACCGCGGCCGGACACTCCAGGCAGAGGTTGATCGGAGGGGGCTTAGGATGGAGACGAGTTGTACACGCGACACTGAGACGTCGCTTGAGAGCCTTCTTGGCAAGCTCCTTGCGCGCACCAGCGGCTCTCTTTCGAACGTCCTGATCGTAGGCAAGGACAGGAGGTTGAGGGAAGCGGTCGCCCACGCCTTCCATGATGCTCGCAGTTATGGAGACGGCACCTTCAGCTCGCTCAACTGCCGCGGCGAATTGGAAAGCTTGAGAAGCGCTTTTGTGGCCCTGTTCACCGCTCTCACGAGAGGGCGCGATTCGACTCCTGCTCGGCTGTCGGGGGTCACGTTTGGCGGTACTCTTTTCATCGACGAGATAGAGTGGATGGACATCGAGAGTCAGAAGACGTGTCTGGATTTCCTCAAGGAGCTCCAGCGGCAGAGAAACGAGTCGCCGCGCTCCATGAGGCTCAGAGTCGTAGCCGGGACAAGCTGTAATCTGTACGAAGCGGCGGCGAGGGGGAGATTCCTACCGGGACTGCTTGATCTGCTGGACAAGGTGAGGGTGGAGCTGGACAGAGAAGGTCCGAGGTTGTCCGCCAAGCGCTACGCGTGTTCCCGGCTGACGGGGGAGTCGGACGTCAATCTCTCGCAGGCACAGCTTAGACCCACAAAACAGTAAAGCAGGGACACAACCTCGGCGTCACCGAAGTTCCATTCAAACACTCCTGCGACACAGAAACCCAAGAAGCCGGCCAGGGCTCCCAGGCACACCGCCCGCTCATGGACGTGATGAGACGAGACGGCGCGCAGGTTTCTGAGCAGAAGAGCACACAGTGACCGCATGAACCAGAGGAAGACGGCCAGACCCACCAGACCCGTCGATGCCATCACGTGGAAATAGCTGCTGTGCATGTGACCGCTTGTGAAGCCCCAGTCGGGCCGCCTGTATCGCTCGTAGACCTGGCCGAGATCCATCAAGCCTGCGCCGAATCCGGCGTGGTCCTTCACGATTTCCGTGGCGCTGAGCCACATGGAGATCCTTCCCCGGATGGACATCTCCTCCACCTGGGCAAACGAAGCGGTTCTTTCCCTGACCCTGGCGGAGCTCAGCGAGACGAGTGCAATTGCCAGCACTGCCGACACAAGAATAATTCTCCCCTTTCCGGAAAGAAACACGAGGGAGAAAAGGAAGACCAGTGCGGCACCCACCCACGCTCCTCTGGTGAACGTCAGGATCAAACAGAGGAACGAAGCCAAGGCCGCGGCAGCCGGAAGCAAGCGTTGCCTTCCCCTGGAGCCGACCAGGGACAGTAAGAGAGACATAGAAAAGACCAGAAGCAGTAAGCCTCCCAGTGTGACCGTCGAGCTCACAGTGGCTCTAACCCGGTAGGATTCTTCAAGCCCGGATCCGTGGAAGTAGGAGACTATGCCGTAGAGAGAGAGCACCAGGGCTGCAGAGAGCAGCAGCGTGAGCGTCGCCTTCAAAGTCTTCCGGCTTCGGACAAGCCATGCAAAACAGTAGACTATCGCTATCAGAATAAGCTTCTTCATGTTCGCGAAACTGGCCAGCGGCTCGGCGGCAC
>JAZDPI010000282.1:0-5785 GCA_043797775.1 Candidatus Eiseniibacteriota bacterium | reverse complement strand
GTCGAGGCGCAGGCGGCTGGGACTACGGGCGCCAGTTTTCTTACGCTTGGCTCGGGCGCCAGGATTGAGGCCGTGGCGGGATGCGGAACGGCCCTGGCCTGTGGAGTGGACGCACTCTATTGGAATCCCGCCGCGATAGGCATGAACAGTCGCAGCGAGTTCTCTTTCTCCCACGCTGCGCTCTTCGCCGACATAGGCTACGAACACATCGGCTACGTATATCCCCTCACAAACGCAACGTGTCTCGGGGTTTCCTCCTCAATACTGCACACGGGCGGCATACCAAGGACTTTCGAGGATCCCTACGGTCTCTACAGGGAGACCGACGGCTCGTTCTCCTACACGGCCATGGCCACGTCGCTCACCGCCGGCAAGTACGCCGGGCAGGGCATCTACGTGGGTGGTTCGGTCAAGTTTGTCTACGAGGACAATGCGAACGAGGCAGCCGCCGGTCTTGCTTTTGACGTGTCGGGCTTGTATATTTCGCGGTCAGGCGTGTGGTCCATGGGAGTGGCTGCGCGCAATCTCGGGAGCGGTCTCAAGGCACGCGAGGTTACTGAGCCTCTCCCCTCTCAGGTCGGAATCGGCGGCGCGCTCGCGCTCGCAGACTCGTGTTTCTTAGCGTCAGTGGAGGCTACGCTCACACCGGACGCCGGAACCCGGTTTTCGTGGGGAGTCGAACAGCGCGTGAGAGGCATGTTGTTTCTGAGAGGCGGCTACATCACGTCGACCGACAGGACTGCCCACAGAGGTTTCACGGTCGGGGCCGGAATCGCCCTCAAGGGGTTCTCCATCGACTACTCGACCAGTGATTTCCAGGAATTGGGCCTGGTACACAGATTCACACTGGGAGTTGGAGGACGCTGATGTCACGGGCCGTACACGTAACGAACCGCGGTGCGGCAGTGTCTCCCCTTGCTCTCGTCACCCCTATACTCGTTACCCTGGGTCTTACAGTCGCACTGCTGGCAACCAACACGGAGGACCTGCGGGCCTCGTCGGTAGTAGTGACGACGTCCCAATCCGAAGATGCTTCGGCACTCACGTGTCAGAGGAAGCTCTTCAGAGACTCGGATGGGTACTTCTGGGATTTCTACTTCGACGGGACAAACACGTACTTGGAGCGTTCAAACGACACGACCGGAACCTCCTGGTCAATGCCGGCACAGCTCTTCTACACGGGTGAGACACAACCCACCACGTGGGTCAATGGCGACACCGTTTATGTCGCGTTCTACGCCGGCGGCAACATACTTGTAAGGCGCGGCGTGACAGGTGGAGGGAGCATCGCCTGGTCCGCCACACAGACAGCGCTGATCGGCGGCGGAGGGACTTCCTACTCCAGGGCCTCGATCTGCCGGGACACAGGCGGCTTCATATGGGTGGCCGCCCGCCTGCAAACGGCGGGTGGGTATCGCCTCTGCGCAGCGCGCTCTCTCTTGCCGGGCGAAATCGGGGCCTGGCAGCCTCCGGCGTTCGTCTCTGCACTCACTGCTTCGGACTTGCTCTACGTCGCGATAGTCCCGCTGCCCGGGGGCGACATCTACGCAATCTGGAACAGGCAGGGATGGATCGAGGGCAAGAGGTACGTGAGCGGCACGGGATGGCAGGCCTCCACCACTTCAATCGCCAACGGCTTCTCCGGAAGCGAACAGATGCTCTTCTCGGCGGTCGGCGACAGGGACGGCATGATACATCTGCTTTACAGCTCGCGCTTTCTTCCGGTCTGCTACAGAAGATACGACGGCACGTCCTGGAGCTCGGAGCAGGTGCTCTCCGGGGGCTCTGCAAGCTCACCCGCCATTTCCATCAATCCCTCGAACAATCGGCTCTATGCCCTGTGGATAGAAGACCGGGTGGTCGAGGGTAAGAGCGCTCTCCTCCCCTCTTCGAGCGCCGACTGGCGAGTCGAGAGCGTCGGTACGGGGAAGGCAAGAAAGGGCAGTCTGACGTCCTGCTATGGTTCCGCCAGCCGGATCTGCTGGAACTACACCCAGGGGGGAGGCGTCCCCTACACAGTCATGTTTGACGGGCTTGCTGTGGGTAAACTGAGCGTGTTGGTCTCCAAGTCTTCGTTCGCTTTCGGCTCACAACCTCTCAACACCTGGCTCACACCGGAGAGCACACAAATCACAAATGACGGAACGTGTACGGAGAACATCTATGCAAAGCTGTCCCGCTTCGTGTGTGGTGCGGCGAGCTGGGGCATTTCACCGGTCGCCAACGGTCCGGACGTGTGCCGCGCCCAGTGGTCTTCGGTGAGCGCGGCCGGCCCGTGGACCAACATAGCCGCATACAACACGGAGTTTCTACTGGCCGCCGGTGTGCCCCCGAACGGCTCAATTATCTTCTACTTCCGACTCCAGACGCCCACCCTTTCGAGTGTCGAGGGCGAGTACTCGGCCACGCTCACGGTGAGAGCCACGGATTAGCAGACCAGACCTACGCTGTGTGGGGCCAAGCCTACGCTGTTGACATGCGCTTCGGATTGCGCCACCCTTAACTTCCCTCTGCCGTCACGGACTTCACCAATCAGACAAGGGGGCGCCAAGTGACTGCTTCCATCAGTATCACACAATCCGAATTCACGGCCAGACGAGGAAGACTCCTCGCGCATCTCAGGGCTAACCGGTTGGACGGGCTGGTTCTTTTCGACAACTTCTACATCCTCTACTTCACGGGCTTCGCCTTCATACCGACCGAGAGGCCGATTGCGTTCGTAATGAACTCGAAGGACCAGAAGGCGATGTTTGTGCCCCGGCTGGAGCTCGAGCACGCGAAATCCATGACGGACTTGGGACGGGTGGAGTTCTACGTGGAATACCCGGACAAACCACACCCGATGAGACGGCTCAAGAGGGTGCTCACGGAGATGGGAATCAAGGGAAGGGTCGGCGGGGACAGCGACGGATACCCTTGGATACTTGGATACAGAGGACCCTCACTCAGCGAGATCACCGGCGGTACCTTCGTACAGCTCACAGGATTCATTGAAGACCTCATGATGATAAAGAGCGAAGGAGAAATCAGTCTAATTCGGGAGAGCGTCAAGTGGGGTAATCTCGCCCACAGACTCCTTCAGAGATATACCAGAGTCGGGGAGACGGAGACCCAGGTCAGCCAGCGCGCCAGCCACGAGGCCACCCTTGCGATGCTGGACACATTGGGAGCGCTCTACAGGGCCCAGAGCGCGTTCAGAGAGGGAGCAGGCGCAGGCTATCGGGGGCAGATCGGACGAAACGCCGCAATCCCGCACGCCCTTGCAAACAACATAACCTTCGAGCACGGCGACGTACTCGTCAGCGGAGCCGGCGCGCCCGTTTGGGGGTACGATTCCGAGCTGGAGAGAACGATGATCATCGGGAAACCGTCAGCCGAACAACGCCGTATGTTTGGGCACATGAAGAAGGCGCAGGAGATTGCCTTCGACGCAATCCGACCCGGCGCAGGATGCGCCGACGTGGACAGGGCCGTCCGCAAGTACTACGCGCGAGGGCTGGGGCGATACTGGAAGCATCACGCCGGTCACGCCATCGGCCTTCGCTACCACGAGGGTCCTTTCCTGGACATCGGAGACCGGACTGTTATCAAACCGGGAATGGTCTTCACTGTCGAGCCCGGATTCTATGCCCCCGACATGGGCGGCTTCCGGCATTCGGACACCGTGGTGGTGACCCAGGACGGCATCGAGATGCTCACTTACTATCCGCGTGATCTGGAAAGCCTGGTAATTCCGGCGTAGTGGGGTAAAATCAGGAAGTGCGATTACGACGTTCAACTGCGATATTGTGCAGCGTACCGAACGGACGGGATCGGCGGCGTTCGACGGCGACATTGTGCGGCGCAACGAACACGCGAGGCCGTCCGCAGAGGCCGGCGACGCTCACTGCCATAGCCCTCGGGACAGCGGTAATCGTGGGCCTTGTTACGTTGCTGTCGTGTTCACCGGGAGGAGCGATGAGTGGGAAATCCAGGGAAGCAAAGAGTATCGCCATATTCAATGCTCGCACGGGAGAGGTCGAGCAGGTAGACAGGGTCGTGAAGACTGACGCCGAATGGAAGAGGATACTGACGCCGGAGCAGTACGTGGTGACCAGCCGGCAAGGCACGGAGCAGCCGTCCGGCGGCAAGTGCGAGCTGCCTGAGGAAAGCGGCGTCTATCAGTGTGTGTGTTGTTCGACCGGTCTTTTCGGTGTCGAGACGAAGTTCGAGTCGGGGACCGGCTGGCCCAGCTTCTGGGAACCCGTTTCAGAGCTGAACATAAGGGAGAGGAAGGATCGAAGCTACGGGATGCGCCGGACGGAAGTGCTCTGCGCGCGGTGTGACGCCCATCTAGGGCACGTGTTTGACGATGGTCCACCCCCCACAGGGAAGCGCTACTGCATCAACTCCGTAGCGCTCAAGTTCGTCCCCCGGAGCGAAGGCGCAGACACTTCGACTCTCGGCGACCCCGCATCAGGAGAGTCCAGCGGGAAGGCAGGATACGTCGACGCCGCGGGGCACGGCAGCCCCGCAGGCAAGATTCGGCTCCAGAAGGCGACCTTCGCCGCAGGGTGCTTCTGGGGCGTGGAGGAGGCCTTCCGCACTCTCAAAGGCGTTGCCTCCACCAAGGTCGGATACACTGGAGGGACACTCAAGAATCCGTCCTACGAGGACGTATGCTCAGGCAAGACCGGGCACGCGGAGGCAGTCGAGATCGTCTTCCATCCCTCGTTGATATCGTACGAGGAACTTCTGAATCACTTCTGGAAGATCCACGACCCGACTACCCCGAATCGTCAGGGACCCGACGTTGGAGCTCAGTACCGGTCCGCGATTTTCTTTCACAACCGAGAGCAGGAGGGCGCGGCGCGCGCCTCAAAGGAGCACCTTCAAGAATCCGGCGCCGTGAAAGGCGCGATTGTGACGGAGATCGTGCCGGCGACCGAGTTCTACTACGCGGAAGAGTATCACCAGCAGTACCTCAAGAAGCGCGGCTCCTCGACGTGCAAGTAGCCAATTACCATCCTTTGCATAGCACGTGATCAGTCGGAGCTCACGGGATGTGTGGAACGCCGAGACACCTGTTGACAGTCCCTGGGAGCATGGCAGCCTGGCTGCCCTCTTCGGCAGATCTCACTTGATCCGGCCCAATCCAAACAGGCGCAGGTCCTGGGCTCCGTATCCGTTTGATTTCGCACACTCAACCTAAGGTGCCGCCGCCCTAACGACTTTTCTTGACGTATTTCGGGTTCACGATTAGACTTTCGGGCACGTGTTCAACTCTTGTGCCGAACCCTGCACATGTACCCGCAGCAAAGGAGCTTCCGATGAGTGACCCGAACGTCTCGCAGAGCGGTGAGAAGACCTGGATGGGGCACCCGCGCGGCCTGATGACCCTCTTCTTCACGGAGCTCTGGGAGCGGTTCAGCTACTATGGCATGCGCGGAATCCTCGTGTTGTTTCTGGTAGACGCCATGAGGGGCGGGTTCGGCATGAGCACGGCAACCGCCGCTGCCGTCTACGGGCTTTACACTTCGATGGTCTATCTGGTCGCGCTGCCGGGGGGATGGATTGCGGACAATTTGACGGGGCAGCGAAACGCCATCTTCACGGGCGGGATCATCATTGCCTGCGGTCACTTCAGCATGGCGATTCCGTCGGAGTACACGTTCTATCAGGGTCTCCTCCTGATCATCATCGGTACCGGGTTGTTGAAGCCAAATGTGAGCGCCATTGTAGGAGGCCTCTATCCTGAAGGCGGCGCACGACGTGACGCCGGCTTCTCCATCTTCTACATGGGCAT
>JAZDPI010000246.1:0-2614 GCA_043797775.1 Candidatus Eiseniibacteriota bacterium | reverse complement strand
GCAGATCTCCTCCGCCCGCGTGTCTCTCGGCACCGATTTCAGAATCGGAGAGGGATCCACTGTCCTCTGCGACTCTTTCACCACCGGCAGCAACGTGAGGATCGGCCGCAACGTGGAGCTCATCGCCGGAACCGTGGTTCTGGGAGACAACTGCGAGATTCTGGATGGGGCGAAACTCACGGTCGTCGAGACTCTCCGAATCGGCGCTTGCTCCACCGTGGGGCGCGGCTCGGTGGTGGCCGGCCGCTCCGTGGTGATCGGGTCCTTCTTCTGGTGCAAGGACGGCGTGGTAATCGGCGGAGGCGGCTCTATGGGGCCCAATTCTCGCCTCGTGGTTGGTGACCACGTCTCCTTCTTTGACCACACCTATGTCAATCTCTCCGAAGAAGTGACCGTCGGAGACGACTGCGCCCTGAGTGCCAACGTGACCGTTCTCACGCACGGAGCGTGGCAGCCCGCCCTCAGCGGTTACCCAATCTTGTTCTCGCCCGTCAGGATCGAGAAGAACGTGGTCGTGTATGTGAACTCGATTGTCCTCCCCGGCGTTACAATCGGCGAATCGTCTACCGTGGCGGCCGGCTCGGTCGTCGCGACGGACGTACCGCCGCGATCCCTCGTGGGCGGGGTTCCGGCACGAGTGCTCAAGGACTCATCCGATTATCCGGCCCGCCTGTCAGACTCGGAGAAGCGACGCCTGGTGTTGGACGTGCTTCGGGCATACGCTAATACATTGAATTACAAGGGAATAGAGGTCCTCGAGAATCGGCTTGTGTCCCGTGGGCGGCTTCGAATCCGGTTCGAGGGAGACGTTGCGGAGGTCGCCCTCTTGGACGCTCTGCCCCCCGGGGGTGTCAAGCGCCCATCCCGGCGCACCCGCACTTCACACCAGTCATCGGCACCGGCACTGATAGCTCTGAGCTTCTCCCCACCGCCCTCGGACTTCGTGGAATATCGTGCATGGTTTGATCTCTCCAGCTACACTCTGGCGGGTGGAGCCGACCCGCTGTCAGAGGATCTTCGCGATTTCCTGAGGCGCTCGGCGATAAAGTTCTTCCCGCCGAGACGCTTCAAGCCCGTCAGACCGAAAGAGCTCGAGGAACTGCTTCGGCGGCGCACTCAGGGAAAGCGGCGTCAGACCGCACGTTCTCAGGCCGGGCATCCTCGGGCCAAGCGTCCCCGGGGCAAGCATCCTCGTGCCGTTTCGAAGGGAAGGTAGGACATGAGTTCCGTCGAGTGCAGCTTCACTTTTGCTCACTACGAGTCCCTGCTGACCCGAGCACTTGAGCAGGGCTACCGCTTTTCCGACTTCAAGGGCCACGCCGCCCTCCCAAAAGAAGAAGGCCTCATCCTGATCAGACACGACGTCGACCTCTCCGTCAGGAACGCTCTTCGATTCGCCCAAATCGAGAAACGCCTCGGCATCGTCGCCACCTATTTCGTCCGGGTCCATGCGCACCAGTACAACCCGTTCCAGTGTGATTCGTACAGGATGCTGAAGGAGATCAAAGAGATGGGGCACGAAATGGGGCTTCACTACGAGCCCGGGTTTGCGCTTCTTTTGCCGAGGACGAGAAGCGCATGGTCATGAGAGAGAAGCGAATAATAGAGGCGATATTCGAGGTTCCCATCGTGTCTGCTGCGGCACACCTGCCGGGCAAGAGCCGGCGGGTAATAACCGAGGAGAACCTGTCAGAGTTCGGGCTCAAGCACGAAGCGTACACGGCGAGATTCACTAAGGACTTCAAGTATCTTTCGGACAGCAACGGGAGATGGAGAGAAGGGTGCCTCTGCGAGCACCTCGGGAAGCACAAAAGAATCTGTGTTCTCATCCACCCGTTCTGGTGGTTTGACAAGACCCCCGTGGAAAACTACTAGCACATCAGCGGACTTGGGCACCCGGGCATGGAAGAAAGAAGACCCTCCTGCAGAGCCGAAAAAGCATTTTACGACGCCTACTGGCAGGGCAAACACGCCCTCGCGTGCGACGAAAAATGCAGGCTTCGCTTCATCCTCTCTGAGTTTGGGAAACGCCGCGCTTCCTGTTTCAGGATCGCGGACGTGGGCTGCGGGAGAGGGTGGCTGACCCAGACGCTGTCGCGCTTCGGCGCGGTCACGGGCTTCGACCTCAGTGTCGCAGAGGCCGCACAGAGATACCCGAAGCTCCGCTTCGTCCAGTGCGACGTGCTCAACCTGCGGCCCGACAACTTCGACGTGGCAGTCTGCTCGGAAGTAATCGAGCACATCAGGGCGGGGGAACAGCCCGGCCTCATAGACTCGCTCTCGTCCATCCTCAAGGACGGCGGCACTCTGATTCTCACGACACCCAATAGGTCTCAAGTGTCCAGGTTGGTGAGCGAGCTTGGGCTGGAATCCGAACTTCAGCCGGTGGAAGACTGGCTTGACATCGAAGGGCTTGAGAAGCTTCTGGCTCCTCGCTTCGAAATCGAGCGGCTCTCGACGGTGATGTTCTTTCCTCTGCGCGTGAGAAGAGTAGGGCCGCTGTCGCGCCTATACAGATTCTTCTACGAAGAGCTCGGTTTTTACCGTGTCGTCGATCCCCTTCTCACGAGAAGCACTCACGGGATGTACATAACCGTCGTCGCCAGGAAGAGGG
>JAZDPI010000241.1:0-5392 GCA_043797775.1 Candidatus Eiseniibacteriota bacterium | reverse complement strand
TCTGCTCCGAGCCGCGGCCCGAGGACTACGACGTTTTGAAACGGGAGGAGACGCGCGGCACGTTCAGAGTCACAGAGCTCGGCCCGAGCCCCGATACGAACTTTATGTGGTTCAACATGAACCCGGAGAGATCTCAAACCTCGGGCAAACCCCTGGTCTCTCCCCACAAGCTGAAGTGGTTCCAGAATCTCGACTTCAGGAGAGCCGTCGCTCACAGCATAGACAGAAGCGCCATCATTCGGGCCGTCTACTTCGGGAGGGGAAGCCCCGTCTGGGCACCGGCCACGAAGGCCGACAGGCTCTGGCACCATCCGTCGGTCAGGAAATACGAATACGACCTCCGGACGGCCAGGAGACTTCTCGAATCCGCCGGTTTTCTCGACGCGGACGGCGACGGAATTCTGGAGGACTCGGGCGGCAACGAAGTGAGGTTCACTCTCTTGACGAACAGCGAGAGCGAGCTCAGGGTTTCGATGGCGAACATAATCGCGCAGGATCTCAAGGACATAGGTATGCGCGTCGACGTCGTACCGATGGACTTCAGCTCACTCGTCACGCGAGTAAGAGAGAGCAAGAACTACGAAGCGTGCCTTCTGGGGTTGTCGAGAGGCGTTCCGCTCGACCCCGCGATGGGGCTCAACGTCTGGAAGTCGTCCGGGAGGACACATTTCTGGTACCCGGAGCAGGCTTCTCCCGCGACTCCCTGGGAGGCCGAAATCGACAGTCTGATGGAACTACAGCTGAGCGTGCCGGACTACTCCCGCCGAAAGGCGACGTACGACCGCGTCCAGGAGATAGTGTGCGAGAACGCCGCTCTCATCTACACGGCCTCCCCCGATCTCTTCGTGGCCGTCAACAGCAGGCTTGGCAACGTGAGGCCCACCGTGCTGAGGGAGAGAGTCATCTGGAACATCCAGTGTCTCTATTGGAAGGACTGAGTGCCGGTTTCGAGGAGACTCGTTTCCGGCCCGTGACGAACGGCGGGGGGTAACCGTGCTTGGGTTTGTCTTCAGGAGAGTCCTTCATCTCGTTCCCGTTCTCCTCGGGGTATCGCTCCTCTCTTTTGTTCTCCTGAGTCTCGCGCCGGGCGATTTCCTTTCGAGCATGGAAATGGATCCGCTCGTCTCGAAGGAGACGATCCAGGAGATGCGCTCCAGATTCGCTCTCGACAGGTCCTGGCCTGAACAATTCGCCGGTTGGTTCACGAGCATTCTGCTGCGCTTCGATTTCGGGCACTCCTTCTCGAGGCATCTGCCCGTCAGTGTCGTGATGCGTGAGGCGATCGGCAACACGCTGCTGCTCACCGTGAGTGGCGCCTTCATCACCTGGCTGGTCGCGATTCCACTGGGTGTGCTCTGCGCTCTCAAGAGAGGCGGGGCGACGGACAGGCTGGCGTCCGTGGCCGCCTATGCCGGGATCTCGATGCCGGAAGTGTTGCTGGCGCTGCTTGCGATTCTCCTCGCCGCAAAGACCGGGCTCTTCCCGATCGGTGGGGCCAGGAGCCTGGAGTTCGAGAGTCTTTCGGCACACGGGAAGCTGCTGGACGTCGGCAGACATCTTCTTCTGCCGGCGCTCGTTCTGAGCGCGGCCCCCGCCGCGGCACGGATGCGACAGATGAGGGCGAACATGCTGGACGTGCTCGGCTCGGATTTCGTCACGGCCGGCAGGGCGCGTGGACTCAGCGAAAGGCGGGTGATCATGGTGCACGCCCTGCGGAACGCGCTCAATCCAATGATCACACTTTTCGGATACACCGTCGCGGGGCTCCTGAGCGGCACTTTCATAGTGGAGGTCGTGATGGGATGGCCGGGGCTGGGTAGGGTAACGTTCGAGGCGCTTCTGGCACGCGACGTGTATCTGGTGATGGGATCCCTCGTCATGGCGGCGTGCATGCTGGTCGCCGGCAACCTGGCGGCAGACCTGCTCCTGGCAGCGGCGGATCCCAGGGTGCGGTTCTCCAAGGGAATAGAAAGATGAGCGCTCAAGCAAGCACATCGAGAGCGATACTGTCGGTCCTGCGATCCAACAGACCGGCGCTGGCGGGGGCGGTGATTCTGATCGCGCTTTGCGGCCTCGCGGTTCTTGCCCCCTTCGTGGCTCCGTACCCTCCCGAACGCCAGGAGAGGGGCTCTTTCTTCTGTCCCCCCGTTCGTCTTCACTTCGTGGACAAAGAGGGGCGCTTTCATGTGAGGCCCTTCGTGTATTCGTATGTCCCTTCGGACACGCTCAAAGTGTCCTACGTCGAAAGCGAGGAGAGGACCTTTCCGGTCAGGTATTTCGTCAAAGGGGAACCTTACAGACTGTTCGGGATAATTCGCTCGACGCGCCATCTGTTCGGCGTTGACGCACACGCAAGGATATTCCTTCTCGGAACCGACCAGCTTGGGCGTGACCTTTTCTCGCGACTCCTTTACGGCGGGAGAGCGTCTCTCACGATCGGAGTGATCGGGGTGGCGCTGAGTTTCGCGCTGGGGATACTGGTCGGGAGCGTGTCCGGTTATCTCGGAGGGGTGGTGGACGTGCTCTCAATGAGGGTAACGGAGATAGTCATGTCCCTGCCCGTGCTCTACTTGATTCTCGCGGCCAGGGCCGCGTTTCCGCTGAATCTCTCCCCCCAGGTGAACTACCTTTTGATCGTGTTGATTCTGGGTCTGGTGGGCTGGGCGCCTCTGGCCAGAATCGTCAGGGGAATGGTGATGTCCGCCCGGGAAAGCGACTACGTGAGGGCTGCCGTCGCAGTCGGTGCAAGCCCGGCGCGTGTTCTGTCCGTGCACATACTTCCCAACATCTCGAGCTTTCTCGTCGTGGCGGCGACTCTCGCCGTACCGGGTTACATCCTGGCCGAGGTTGCGTTGAGCTTCCTGGGCTTCGGGATTCAGGAGCCCGCTCCGAGTTGGGGCAACATGCTCAGGGCCGCACAGAGCACGAGGGTGCTGGCCAGCTTTCCCTGGGTGGTCTCGCCGGGTGTCGCCGTCTTCCTGGCGATAATGGCCCTGAATCTTGTGGGTGACGCTGTTCGCGACGCGCTGGATCCGAGGAGGGTGAATCAGAGCAGGTAGAGCTCGGGGAGGCCGTGCGCTCGGCCGTCGGGCCGGAATCGCGATTGACAAGAGGTGTGCGTGAGAAAACGTGGTGGTGTGACATGAGAAGCGAAGCTTGCGCGCTGGACGTCGAGAACCTGAGTGTGACGTACGGGAGCGGCACCGGCGGCGTGAAGGCCGTGGATGGCGTGAGCCTCAAGGTGCCGAAGGGGGAGATCGTCGCCCTCGTGGGAGAATCCGGTTCCGGGAAGACCAGTCTAGCCCTCGGCGCACTCGGGCTTTTGCCCGGAGGTTGTGCCCGGACGTCGGGCTCCGCCAGGTTCGAGGGAGAGGACTTGCTTCGGCTTGGGCGCGGCAGGCTCCGTCGCATCCTGGGAAGGCGGATAGGGATTGTGTTTCAGGACGCCGGGCAATCGCTGGACCCTCTCTTCTCGTGCGGCTACCAGATCGCAGAGAGTATCAGAGCTCATTTTGCCGTCTCCCGGACCGAGTTGGACCACATGGTCCGCGAGCTTCTCGAAACGATGGAGGTGACCCCGCCCGACGTGAGGCGCAGGCAGCTCCCGGACGAGTTGAGCGGCGGGCTCAAACAGAGAGTGTGCATCGCCATTGCACTTTCGTGCGAGCCCTCGCTGATCATTGCAGACGAGCCGACGTCGTCGGTTGACTCGGTCACGGCGAGTCGGATCGTGGCGCTGCTGGGGGTGCTCAACAGAGAGAAGTCTCTGACCGTCGTTGTCATCACTCACGATTTGGGACTCGCCGAGAGGATTGCACACAGGATAGTCGTGATGTACTGCGGGAGAATCGTGGAGGCTGCGCCGGCGAAGGCGCTTCTGGAAGCCCCCTTGCATCCGTACACCAAGGCGCTCATGGAGTGCAGGCTGCCGCTGACCGAGAGGCTTCGCCGGATTCCGGTGGTGAAAGGGAGTCTCCCGAAAGGGGACTCGCTCCCCGGGGGGTGTCACTTTCACCCGCGGTGCGACGTTCGGGATGCACAGTGTTCGGAGGCGGCGCCTCCGATCCTCGAGCTTCCCGGTGAAAGGCTCGTCCGCTGCTGGAAGGCGGGCGCCGCGAACCATGTCCGATCGGAGGGATGAGACGAGAATGAGATTCGGGACGAGAAGAGAATGAGATTTCTGGAAGTGAAAGGGCTCTCCAAGAGTTTCGGCCGTGCTTCTGTGCCGAAGGGCGCGTGTGCACACCTCAGGGCCGTCTCGGACGTCAGCTTCTCGGTGAGAAAGGGTGAGGTTTTCTCCGTGCTCGGCGAGAGCGGCTCGGGCAAGAGCACGCTCTGTCTCCTCATCCTGCGCATCGTCAGGGCCGACGCCGGGGAGGTGCGTCTTGAAGGTGAGGACGTCCTCAGAATGCCGGCAAGGAAGATGCGAGCTCTGCGCAAGAGAATGCAGGCGGTTTTCCAGGATCCCGCGGCTTCGCTCAATCCGCGCCACAGGGTGCGATTCATAATGGAGGAACCGCTTCGGATACACTGCCGGATGAACGCCTCGGAACGCAGGACGACAGTAGGGCGGCTCCTGGAGTGGGTGGGGCTGTCCGACTCGTTGCTCGACCGTCACCCGCACGAGCTGAGCGGCGGCCAAAGACAGAGAGTATCGCTCGCTCGAGCCCTGGCGACTTCACCGGAGCTTCTTGTGTTGGATGAGCCGGTCTCCAACCTGGACGCGTCCGTGCAGGGTCAGATGCTGAGCCTGATACGAGATTGCCGGGAGCGATTGGGTACGACAACCTTGCTGGTGTCACACGAGCTCCGTGTGGTGCGACAGATGGCCGATACCGTGTGCGTGATGCTGGGCGGGCGGATTCTGGAGGTGTCCCCGGCGGACGCCTTTTTTGAACGACCCCTTCACCCGTATGCGAGAATGCTGTTTGAGACGGAGAAGGGGGCTTGCTTGAGCTCGGTCGTGGAGCCCGGGTCCGCAGTGAAGCCCCACACCGACGCGAAACCGCGCTCCGCAGTCGTGATGGCGTCGGGTTGTCCGTTCACTGCGCGCTGCCCCGATGCGGAGGAAACCTGCGCGAGCGTGGCTCCGCCCTTGAGGGAGCGCGGAGGGGAGCGCCTAGTGGCGTGCAGTAGGTGTTGAGAAGCAGGCCGGACGGCGGCCTGTCCTAGGAGGCAAATGGAACAAGAAGGCGAGAACCTCGAAGGCGGTCCGCAATCACGCACGGACCAAGCCCCGGAGGAAATCACCGAGCAACTCACGGACGGAGGGCGTCGGGAGGCCGAAGCGCACGGGGCGGCTCCGCGGCCCGTTCATCCGCGGCCTCTCCTCGCGATCGCCGTGGTGCTGGTGTGTTTTGTCCTGCTTCAGGTGGCGACGGTGGCTTTCTCC
>JAZDPI010000235.1:0-2010 GCA_043797775.1 Candidatus Eiseniibacteriota bacterium | reverse complement strand
GTACGTCAATACCGACGTCAGGGGCGTCATCAACGTTACAAACGGCCACGTCCTGTCCTATCAATTCGGTTCGCAGTTTTCCGTTCTCTACGGGGAGGACTCCCAGTTCGGCCTCGAGCTCACTCCCGCCTTCAGCGCGATGATTCCGGGACAAGGGCAGGTCTCTTTGAGCTTGAGCGTCTCGAGGACGATGGAGAATGTCCACTCTCCCGGCGGTAGCTCGCCGCTTCCGTCCGGCCTTGTGGCGCGAAGATGCGTGCCGAATCCTTTTTCCGTCACCACGTCCGCCGTCTTCACCGTCGGCGCGCCCGAACGGCCGGTGCGCGTCAGCGTGAGAGTCTTCGATGTCACCTCGAGGTTGGTGAAGACTCTCTTCAGAGGCGAGCTTCCTTCCGGACACTACTCCGTGGAATGGGACGGCCGCAACGAGAAGGGCCGGCGAGTCCCGTCGGGTGTCTACTTCGTTCGGCTTGAGGCCGAGGGCACGTTGCGGACCGTGAAGGTGGTGAAGCTGGAATGAGTGCCGTCCCGAGGGTGCGCTGTTCGAGCCGGCTGAGAGGAACCGGCCATCGCCACACTCCGCAGCCGTGAAGGGCGAAGCGGGGTCACGCCGTGTCCGGTGCTGGGTCGGGTCCCTCGCGTCAGTCCATCTCAGCGACCCGAATCAGAGACGCAAGGCAAATGGAGTTACAGATGCCGCCGGGGCTGTCGTAAGGGAAGGGTACCACCAACGGAGTCTCGGGCCCCACGACCACGCCGGCAGAAGCGGCCCCGGCCATGAGTACGAGCGCCGCATACACGCCGTTTGCCACCTCGACGGAGCTCCCGACCAGCACGTCGGCCCTGCCTGCAACCGGCCCCCTGGCCCCCTTGTCCTCTGCCACCTCTTGCACGAGAGCCACGTCAAAAGAAAGCGGACCTTCGACGATCGCCCCCCCGGTCCGGTCTGTCTTGCTCATCTTTGTGATCTCGGCGCTCTCTACGGTCACGGGTACGCCCGCGTGAACCTGCTCGACCGCAGCGAGAAGAGCGACTTTCGGGGAGCGGTTACCGAGTGCTTGCGAGACGCTCACCGCGTTTCTGATGATGCCCAGTCTGGTTTCAACGTCCGGCCTGGCATTGACGAGGCCGTCGGTCACGAGAAGACACCTGGGGAAGGACGCCACGTCCAGAACGGCCACGTGCGAGAAGGTGCGTGACCCCGGTGCGGAGGAACAAGCCACATGCACGTCCTCCAGGCGGAGGCCGTCGCCGGCCAAAATGAAATGGAGGCGGGTGCCCTTCTCGCCGCCTGTGCCGGGGGTTCCGGAAAGCCACCGTGACAGCCTTTCGACGGAGTCCGCGCCCTCTACGAGCTTACAGCCGAGCCGTCCCAGTTCCGATCGAACGGACCCGGGAACGCAGGGAGAGGCATACGCCGTGAGGCTCACCGTCAGGACTCCCTTGAGGAGGGCGGTGAATCTCTCGAGAGCCTCGAGCGTCCTTTGCCCGGGTGCCAAGACGGCGCCCCTGAGCTCCGCGCCGCCCGCGCGCCTCCCGAGAAGATCCGGGAGCTCACTCAGCCTAGGCAGTCCCGGGGAAGGGTCGTCCGGCCCCCCGCGGCATGCTATATCTCTGTGATTCACTGCGAAACCTCTTTCCGCGGCTCAGGTCAATCTTTCCGGGTTGCGAACGACACGAGAGACGCAAGCGCGATCGAAGCCATCTTGTTCTCACTCGTGTCGGTTCGCGAAACCACGCTGACGGGAAGCCTCGCGCCGACTACTACTCCCGCAAATTTCGCCCCCGCGAGCACGATGAGCGCCTTCGCCACAACGTTACACTCTTCTATCGCGTTCACAACCAGTGCGTCCGCGTCTCCGTAAACCGGCCCGCGCAACCCCCGAAGACTCGCGGCCTGTTCAGACACGGCGCAGTCCAGGCTCATCGGTCCTTCGATGATCGCGCCGTCAGGTCTCTCGCCTTCGACACCGTTCTTCTCAAGCCTCTCCATCAAGCACCTGCCTTCGT
>JAZDPI010000219.1:0-4523 GCA_043797775.1 Candidatus Eiseniibacteriota bacterium | reverse complement strand
CCGTCACAATTCTGTCACGTTCTTCCGAAGTCGTGAGCTCCGGATAGAGATCTCGTGCGCGCACGACGTTCGCGTTGAACTCGGGATGCAGGTTGTACCACCAGAGGGGCCGCTTGGTACTCAGCTGGACGAAAGGCTTCTTGCTTTCCGGGATGCCGGAGAAATGCCACTGCGTGCGAAGAAGACCGAGCGGGCGCGTCTCCCTTGCCCCCTCCATGTCGTCAAGGTACACCTCGTTTCTCGTGTTTGGATTGGGCACGCTTATCCCAAACTCACCGGCGATCGAGAGGCTGGACTTCTCTCTCGTCTCGACCAGGGGTAGTGCGTCCACCAGGCTCGTCATGAACCCGGGAGAGAATCTCATCACACCGCTCACGCCCCCGACGATCGTTCTGGAAGGTTCCTGCTCAAGCCTGGGTCGCTCTTCGACCGTTCCCTTGCTTTCATAGAGCCACGTTGTTGAAAACGAAATGTCGTCGGAGGGTTTGAACTGGCTCGATATCCCCAGGAGGCTCTTCGACAACCCGAAGAGCGAGGAACGCGAGAAATCCACCGACACTTCCGAGGTCGGCTCAAGGGCCTCCGGGGCGAGGAGCGTCAGCTCTCCGGTGTCGTAGTTGATCACGTAACCGACCCCCCTCACAAGCCTCACGCCGTTGAGCGTCACGACCTCTGAGTTCTCGAGCACATTCCACCCGAGGAAGAACGTGGTCTGAGGGCTACGGTACGACACGTCCAGATAATACCTCGTGTCCAGGTAGTAGTTGGGCGATCTCTTGTTGTAAACGTTGGGGTTCGCGTCGGTGCCGGTAAGAGTGTCGGGTCTAGGCCAGGAGTTGGCGAGCCAGTTGCCGTAGATGTCGAACGAATCAGGCGCGAACGGCTGAAGGTCTCGGAAGACCATCACCCCGTCGTCGAGCTTGAGCACTTCTCCGTCCACGATTCCGTCGGGAGCAGCGCCTATGATCCCCCTTTGGTCCAGCCCGAGAATCTTAAGATAGGGAACGCCGTTCAGCGCTTCCTCGTCTATGCCCGTTCCCCCGCTTCGCTTCTTGACGGTCAACGTGAAACTGTCCTTTATGATCGATTCCGAGCCCAGATAATAGACGTTCTTCAACTCGTAGCGGCGAAGCGAAGCCCACCTGCCCTTCGTGAGGTCAAGCTCGAGCTCGTCCACGGGAGGAGCGACAAGCTTGAGCTCCCACGGGACACTCCCCTGGGTGTTGCCGAACGTCCTGACGTAGGACCCCGTCTCCGTGAAGACGGTGTCCCTGTAGGCAATCGCGAGAATGTGATTCGTCGGGAGGCCCCCGTTCATGACAAGAATAGGATAGCTCGTTGTGAAGAAATCGAAAATGATGTCGTAGCTTCTGCTGTCCCTGCTGAGTCTGACGAAGTTTCCGTCGAGATAAGTGGTGTCTCTACTGCCGTCCGGGAGGTAGAGGTACGCCTTGCACCGGACTGCAGCCGTGTCGTTGTAGCCGTTCCGGTCGTCCACGTAAATCTCCAGGCTGTTGAAATCGAACCGACTGAACGGCCTGCCGAAGTCGGGCGGATCAAGGAAGAAGTAAGTTCTCTTTCTGTAGTCGAGGTCGCTTATCTGCTTCTGAACGGTTTTCGCACCGCCCACGATTCTCTGCTTGTCCGATTTGGCCTCCTGCTTGCTCGCTATCATGGTCAGATCCACACTGCCCAGCTTGGCCACGGTTTTCACTCCGAACAGCCCCTCGTGCATCCCGGAGTAACTGACGTACTGCGTGTTCGGGATTGACAAATTTGTGTTGCCCAAATCCACGCTCTGTATGATCTCGTCGTCGTATCCGTGATATCTTATACGAATCCTGTTCTGGAGCTCGGTCTGCGAAACACTGCTCTGGTCCCAGTCGACGTCGATCTTGTCTCCGATCGTTCCATCCAGCTTGACGACGAGATCCTGCCTCATGTCGAGGCGCGGGAACTTGCTCTGACGCCCGTACTCGCTGTATTTCTGCCCCACGGTCCAATTGCTCTGCCCGCTGAAAGAGATCGTCTCGCTTCCGGTGACTCGCAGATTCGGCTTGCCCTTTCCGACTATCGCCTGAACGGCCCGGGGAAACTGCACCGGCAGGTCGATGCTGAAAAGCCCTCCCCTTCTGTCAACTTCGGTGACGTCTCTTATTCCTCTGCGCGCCTCTCTTCTCCACAGAAGCCCGAGCTTGCCCCTACTCACAAACGTCGAATACTGTGAAACTGAACAGGAGATGGGATACTCGACGTCGACCCCCATGACGGAAGCCGTCCGCCTGATGGAGTCGGCCCCGAAATCGACCGAGAGCTCCACGCTCTTGAGCGAGAGGGCCGGCCTCACTGCAAGCGAAGCGTACGGGCGAAGAGGGAGTCCCGGAGGGACGGGAGAAACCAGCGGATCGGAGAGCCTACGCATGGAAGGCCACCAACGACCCCCTCCAACGCCGGCCTGCACCGATTGCGCCGCGTCTTCCACCCCGGCGGCGTCCAAGTCGTTGCCCCGGCCGGCGTCTGGGGCCTGAACCTTCTCGGCGGCCTGAGCCGCCCCGGCGTCCCGGACTGCCCCGGTCTCCCAAACCGCCTCCCCATCGGCGTCCGGGGCCTGGGCGAAGACCCCCCCGGAACAGAGAACGAGGGCCAGGGTTGTGCAGAGGACGATGGTGAGCGTGGTGAGTCTTCTTTCAGCCATGACGCGAGGGCCGCAACTCCTGCAAGTGAACCGGGTTAACATTTGGCCAAATCCTAACACTACGGTCAGCTATTTACAACATAGCAGTCTTCGTGCCAGGGAGAGAAGGGCGTCTCATTGCCGTCCGTTCCACCGTCGTACGGCGTCCGTGCGCAGACGGCAGTGCGCAGAGGGGCTAGACCCATTTATCGTTTGACAGTCGGCGAACGGTGGAATATACTTGTTCTCTTGCATTTAGATACACCGAACTCATTGCCTTTTCGCCATCGGTTGTTCTGGGGCTCGATACCTGGAGGGCAAAGACGCATGAAAGAAGCGCCAAATGATGAGAAGCCAAAGTTCTGGAGGGTGCCGCTCGACGCGGATAAGCTCCAGTTACCGAAGGGCAAGACCCACATTCTTAAGGAAAGATGCAAGGGATGTGGATTCTGTGTGACGTATTGCCCGCGGAACGTGCTGGAACTCTCGGACGAATACAACGCCAAGGGCTATCATTTCCCGCTTCCGGTGCGCGAAGAGGACTGCGTGAACTGCGGATTGTGTGACCTGTTGTGTCCCGAGTTTGCGATATACACAGAACCGAAGGAAACGGAGGTGGAGAAAGTTGGAAACTGAGACCGGTGTGCTAACGGGTGTGCACTTCTTGAGCGGCAACGAAGCCTGCGCAGAGGGGGCCATCGCCGCAGGGTGTCGATTCTTCGCCGGATATCCCATAACGCCGTCCACCGAGGTGGCAGAGCACATGGCCGAGAGACTGCCGGAAGTGGACGGCATTTTCATCCAGATGGAGGACGAGCTCGCCTCCATGAATGCGATACTCGGCGGGTCCTGGGCCGGCGTTAAGTCGATGACCGCCACCAGCGGCCCCGGTTTTAGCCTGATGATGGAGAATCTCGGACTCGGAATCATGCTCGAGACCCCCTGCGTCGTCGTCAACGTGCAGAGAGGCGGCCCGTCAACGGGGCTTCCGACGCTCGTCGGTCAGGGGGACATGATGCAGGCGAGGTGGGGGTCGCACGGCCCCTACGAGATAATCGCCTTAAGCCCGAGTTCTCCCCAGGAGTTTTACGACCTCACGATAAAGGCATTCAACCTCTCGGAACAGTTCAGAACCCCCGTTCTTGTCATGGCGGACGAGGTGGTGGGACACATGACCGAGAAGGTCATGATGGCTGACCCGAATCAAATAAAGCTCACGCCCAGAAGGCTGCCGCGAGTTCCTCCCGAGAAGTACTTGCCCTTCGATCCCGACCCCGATCTTGTTCCGCAGATGGCGATCGCGGGACAGGGATTCAGAATGCACGTGACGGGTCTCACGCATGACAAGAAGGGCTATCCGGTCATAAACGAAGAGGCCCAGCAGGTCCTTGTGAAGCGCCTGATCGACAAGATCAGACTCAATCACGACAAGATTCTGGAATGCGAGGAACAGGCCTGCGAGGACGCCGACGTCATCGTCTGTTCCTACGGCATCTCTGCCAGAACGTCCGTGCTTGCGGTCGAGTGGGCGCGCGAGCAGGGCATGAAGGTCGGAATCTTCAGGCCCATCGTCGTCTGGCCGTTTCCGGAGGAGCGCATCGAGCAGCTTGCAGGCCGCGTGAAGGGTTTCGTTGTGCCTGAAATCAACTTCGGTCAAATCTCGCTCGAAGTCGAACGCTGTGTCCATGGGAAAGCTAAGGTCATCCAGGTGCCTCATGCGGGCGGCGGCACACACGATCCCGTGAAGGTTCTGGAGGCTATCAGGAGGGCTGCGGCATGATTGAACGCCATCCGATGGATCAATTGCTGAGGGAGGATAGAATCCCGCACATCTGGTGTTCGGGCTGCG
>JAZDPI010000208.1:0-3213 GCA_043797775.1 Candidatus Eiseniibacteriota bacterium | reverse complement strand
CATTACTTCCCCTCAATCCAGCAGGCCACCTCAACGGCGATGGCCTCGGGTGTAAGCCCGAGCTTCTCCAGCAGAAATCCTCTGCTGCCATGCTCCACAAAGGAATCCGGAATCCCCAGGCGTTTCACCTCGGTTTGAAGCCCCTGGTCCGTAAGTGACTCGACAACCCCCGAGCCGAATCCCCCGACAAGTGTGCCCTCTTCCACGGTCACGAGCCTCCCCGTTTTCCGTACCGTTTCTGCCAGCAACCGAACGTCCAACGGCTTCACAAATCTGGCGTTCACGACCCCGGCATCGATGCCCTGCCTCGACAGAATCTCTGCCGCCTCACAACACGGTGACACTGCGGAACCCAGGGCCCAGAGAAACAGGTGCTTCCCTTCCCGCACGATCTCACCCCGCCCAACGTCCATCTCCGCGAACGCGCAGGCGGAATCCGCCCCCACACCTTCGGCGCGCGGGAAGCGTAGCGCAACCGGACCGGAGCACGATTTCAGGGCAGTGTAGAGCATGTGTCGGAACTCGCTCTCGTCCTTCGGGGCCATAAGAGTCATCCCGGGCACGGTTCGCAGGTAGCACAAGTCCAAACAGCCGTGATGAGTGGGACCGTCCTGCCCGACGACTCCGGCTCGATCCACGACGAACACGATCTTCAGACTCTGCAGCGCAACGTCGTGGACGATGTGATCGAACGCCCTCTGAAGAAACGTCGAATAAATGGCGACGACCGGCAGAAGACCTCGAGACGCCAGCCCCGCCGCAAAAGTCACTGCGTGCCCCTCGGCCATGCCCACGTCGAAAAATCTGTCCGGAAAAGTGTCGGCGAATTCCGTCAGCCCGGTGTTGTCCTTCATCGCCGCCGTTATGGCAACGACCTCTGGGAACAGCGTTCCCAGCTCCACTATGGTTCGTCCGAACACCTCCGTGTACGTCGGTTGTCCGGCCTTCTGTTCTGCCGCCCCGGTTATCTTATCGAACGCCCCCACGCCGTGAAACTGGCACGAGTTCTCTTCAGCGAGCCTGTAGCCTTTGCCCTTTACGGTCAGTGTGTGCAGTATCACGGGCACCTTCACTTCCTTCAGCTGGGTGAGAACGGCTATCAGATCCGCAAGAGAGTGTCCGTCTATGGGCCCGTAGTACTTGAATCCAAGTTCCTCGAATATGGTGCCCGGCAGAACGAGACCCTTCAGGCTCTCGGTTACTCTCCCCGCCAGAAAACGCGCTCTTCCCCCCAACGAGGGGATGCGCCCCATGAGCTCCCAGAGGTCCGCCTCGAACCGGCGGTACGCGGGCGCAGAAATGAGTTTCGTCATGTACTTGGCCAGCGCACCGACGTTCGGCGAGATCGACATCTTGTTGTCGTTCACGACGACGATGACCTTCTTGCCGAGCCCTCCAGCCTGGTTCAGCCCCTCAAAAGAGAGCCCGCCGGTGAGAGAGCCGTCGCCGATGACCGCCACGACGTGCGAGTCCTCGTGCCTCATGTCTCGCGCGCAACTCATCCCGACGGCCGCGGAGATGGACGTGCTCCCATGGCCGGTCCCGAACGCGTCGTGTTGGCTCTCGGAGGGCTTGGGAAAACCGCTCAAGCCGCCCTCCTGACGCAGGCGGTCGAAATCGCAGTTGCGCCCCGTCAGGAGCTTGTGGGCGTAGGCCTGATGCCCCACGTCCCATATGATCTTGTCCTTCGGCGAGTCAAAAACGTGGTGGATGGCGAGGGCGATCTCTACGGCCCCCAAGCTCGGAGCCAGGTGCCCGCCCGTTCGCGAGACAACGGATATTATCCTCTCCCTGATCTCCGCGGCAAGCTCCGTCAACTCTCGAATCGACAGCCCCTTGAGATCCTGCGGCCCGTGTACGGCGTCGAGGAGCTTTCCCGTCGGCACACTCCCGGAGGCCTCGCCACCTGCACGCGGGCGAAGGCTGCGAGCTTCACTTGGACGAACCTCGGACGTCGTCACGGCACTATCACCTGCACAATCACGACACTAAAACCAGGCAAGGGCGTACAGGATCCCGATTGCAGCGCCCACGAACACCTCGAAGGGCGTATGACCGAGCAGTTCGAGGAGTTTTTCCTCTCTGGCCTTCTTCATGTGCTCGTGCACCAGACGATTGAGAATGGTGGCCTGACGGCCCACGGCTCTTCGCATGCCCGCGGCATCAAACATCACGATGAAGCTGAAGAAGGCCGTCGCATGAAAGAGGGGGGAGTTGTAGCCCTGGATGTTCCCTATCGCCGTTGAAAGCGCACACACGGCGGCCGAATGAGAACTCGGCATCCCGCCGGTCTGCACGAAGCGTTTGAAGTTGACGCGCTTCTCCTTCAGCAGAAACGCGACCCCCTTTATTATCTGTACAAGCAGGCCGCAGGAGCATGCTACGAGAAGCGGACTCTTCTGCATTGCCTCGTTCAATCCCACGCTCATCACCTTACGTGTCGAACGGCCCTATCCAAAATCAGATCGGCCAGAGCGACGAAGTACCTCTCGTGACTGCCAAAGCCGCTAACGCATCTCTTCGCTTCCTCGGCCAACGACCGTGCCTTAAAGAGTGACCTCTCTATGCCGGCGGCAAGCGGATACGTGGCCTTCTCTCTCACCCTGTCTCTCGCCTTCGACTTCCCAAGCTCCTCGGGAGCCGCGACAAGGTCCCTCACGTCATCCACTATCTGGAACGCGAATCCAATCTTCTCCCCATACTCGGTCAGTGCTCCCAGTCTGCCGGCCGGGGCCCCGGCAAGCATGCCTCCTACTCTCGCCGAGCAGGAGAAGAGCATTCCCGTTTTGTGTGTCCCTATGTAGTCCATCGTCCGCAGGCTCACCCTCCTTCCCTCCGACTCGATGTCGAGCACCTGGCCCCCGACAATACCCATCGTCCCAGCCGCAGCCGCCACCTCGCGGACCACTTTGTTGGCCTTCAGGGCCATGTCCCCCCTCGTCCCGCCGAGCGAGGCCAGCAGCTCGAATGCCAGCGAGAGAAGAGCATCCCCCGCAAGCAGCGCCACCGCCTCACCGAAGACGACGTGCACCGTGGCCTCGCCCCTCCTCACGACATCGTCGTCCATACACGGGAGGTCGTCGTGAATCAACGTGAAGTTGTGAATCAACTCTATCGCGGCGCCCACCCTGTAAATGTCTCTCCCTCTGCCCCCGCACGCCCTGTGCGAGAGAACGGCCAGGACGGGACGGATTCTCTTTCCCCCCCCTCAGG
>JAZDPI010000193.1:0-11131 GCA_043797775.1 Candidatus Eiseniibacteriota bacterium | reverse complement strand
CGTCGGGATTGCGGCGAATCTCCAGAAGGAGAACGCCTCGACTGCCGCCGGAGAGATTATTTCTTGGCTCGAGAGAAACGGGGCAACGGTCTGGCTCGAGAAGGAACTGGGTGCGCTCCTGGCCAGGGGGGGTGTCCCGCTCGCAGAGCTACCGCGAAAATGTGATTTGATAGTGGCCCTCGGCGGCGACGGAACGCTGCTTTCGGTGGTGCGCCACGCCTGCGGGGGTAAGGTCCCGCTCCTCGGCGTGAACCTCGGGGCCCTGGGCTTCATTACCGAGACAACCACCTCGGAGGTCATACCCACCCTTGAGAGAATCTTGAGAGACGACTGTCTGGTCGAAGAGAGGATGATGCTCGAGGCCAGGGTCGTCAGCGATTCAGGTGAGGTGGTTTCCAGGCACGTCTGCCTCAACGACGCCGTGATAAACAAATCGGCCGTTTCGAGGGCCGTGCAAATCAACATGCGCATCTCGGGTCACTACGTGGGCACGTTTCTGGCCGACGGTCTCATCGTTTCGACTCCCACGGGATCAACGGCGTATTCGCTGTCGGCCGGAGGCCCGATCGTCAGGCCTACGATGCAGGCCCTCATAGCGACTCCGATTTGTCCTCACACGCTTGCCGTTCGCCCGCTGATCTTCTCCAAGGACGAGGAGCTCGAGGTGAGCATGCTGTCAAGCCCGATGGACGTGGCGCTCACTCTTGACGGGCAAGAGTGGGCGGAACTTGCGGAAGGTCAGAAGGTACTCTTCAGAAGAGCGGAAGAAAGCGTTTTTCTGGTGTGCTCGGGAGACAGGTCGTTCTACGAAGTCCTGAGAACGAAGTTGGGTTGGGGGGGCATGGCGAAACGATAGGAGGTCCGGCCGCCGTGTTGAGACAACTGAGTATAGGCGGGCTTGCCGTGGTGAAGGAACTGTCGCTCGAATTCGGAGGGCGGCTCAATGTCCTCACGGGCGAGACGGGCGCAGGGAAGTCCATCATCGTGGGTGCGATAGGGCTGTTGGTTGGAGGGAGAGCGACGGGCGAGGTCGTGCGAACGGGTGAGAAGGCGGCGAGGATCACCGGGGTATTCGATGTGGGCCCGAGGAGCGGTGTTCTTCGGGAGATGGAGGCCTCGGGGTTGGCGAGGCAGGAAGACGAAGTCATAGTCAAGAGGGAGATCTCTGCGGACGGGCGGTCGAGGGCTTACGTCAATGGTGAGCCAGTCACTATGACGCTGCTCAAGAGATTGGGCGAGCTCCTCGTGGATTTCCACGGGCAGCACGAGCACCAATCGCTTCTCCGCAAGGAAGCGCACGTGGAACTGCTCGATGCGTTCGGCGCTCTGGGAAAGCTCAGGGACGAGGTGCTCCGGACTTGCGCCGGGCTGAGAGACTTGAAGTCCTCTCTGGAGAAGCTTCTGGTGGAGCAGCGCGAAGCAAGGGCACAGGGAGATTTCATGAGATTCCAGGTATCGGAAATCGATTCCTCCCGGCTCGAAGAGGGTGAGGAGGAGAGGCTCCGCGAGGAAAGGACCCTTCTCACAAATTTCGAAAGACTGGCGTCGTCCCTCAAGGATGCGACGAATCTTCTCTCGGAGGACGAGCTCTCATGCGTCCGCAGGCTGTCCAAGGCGGTCAGGGCTCTCGGGGTCGCGGCGTCGGTCGACCAGAGGCTCGCACCGTTCGAGGCGGAGCTTTCGTCGGCGGAGATAACCCTGGCGGACGTCGGTCGTTCTCTGGCGGCGCATTTGAGTACTCTCGAGTTCACTCCGGGACGGCTGGACGAGGTGGAAACCAGGCTCGACGCGATTGCGAGGTTGAGAAGGAAGCACGGCGGAGACGTGGCGGCGATACTCAGACTCGCGGAGAAACTCAGAGAGAGGCTCCAGCTCGCCGAGGGCGGCTCGGAGACCGAAGCGGCGCTGCGGTCGGAGATAGACGAGACGTTTCGTGAGCTGTCTGAGGCGGCGACCCTCCTCGTGGAGAAGAGAAGGAGCACGGCCGCAAGGCTGGAGAAGGAAGTTCAGAAGGAACTGTCTCTGCTGGGGATGAGGGGAACCAGGTTCATAGTCCGGATGGAGTTCTCTGAGGACGACGGCGGCGACGTGGAGTTCGAGGGAAAGCGCATCAGGATCGGAGCCAACGGTCCCGGCGACGTCCAGTTTCTGATCGCCCCGAACGTTGGTGAGGAGCCCAGGCCTCTGGTGCGGATAGCCTCGGGAGGTGAGATTTCGAGGATAATGCTCGCCCTGAAGACGGTGCTTGCCCGGCAAGACGAGGTCGACGTGCTCGTATTCGACGAGGTCGACGTGGGCATCGGCGGCAAGATTGCCAGGGTTGTGGGCGAGAAGCTCAAGGCCCTTTCGGCGTCGAAACAGATAATCTGCATAACCCACATCCCGCTCATCGCAGGTCTGGGCGACGCTCAGTTCTTCGTGTCAAAGGAAGTGGATGATGGGCGAACGTTCGCAACAGCTAAGGAGCTGGGCGAGCGGGAAAGAATAGAGGAGTTGGCTCGTATGCTGGCCGGCGACAGAGCGTCCAGGGTGACGCTCGAGCAGGCCAGGGAACTGCTGGCACAAGATACCCCGAAGAAGGCAAGAAAGAAGGAGACTTCGCCTTCCAGGTGCGCCCGTAGCTCAATTGGATAGAGCGGCGGACTCCGGATCCGCAGGCCGAAGGTTCAAATCCTTTCGGGCGCACCACAAGGCACCTTGGCTCGCTCCCCGCCGCCGGCGGGGATCCGTAGGCGCGTGAGACTTTGCCGGACGTCGTTCACCGACGAGCAGGGGGACAGAATGGTGACTCGAGGACAGCGTCGTCTGCGAACACGCAGGTCGGTCGGATCGATGTGCTGCCTGACGATCCCGGCGGGACTGGTCTGTCTGGCGTTGGCGTTCTGTGACTCGGCCGCGAAGAACCTACTTGTCAGGTCCGACTGGCAAGACGTGTCCCAGCTTGCCTTCGTGGAAAACAGTGGGCTGGCACTGCGCTATTGTCATTCGGGCTGGGCCCTGATCGAGTGCCCGCCCGAGAGACTGCCGGATCTGGTCGCCGCCGGATTCCGCGTCGAAGTAGTCGACAGCCTGAGGGCGGGGGAGCGCCACTGGCTTGTGGTCCCCGAGCCCGCGTCGCTCGACTCGCTGTCCGCTTACGGGAGACTGTTCTCGCTGGGAGCCGCGGAGTTTCGGCTCATGAGAATACCGGACGGTCTGGAAGTCGGGGCAAGTCGATTTGTGTTCTCCATGTCGCCGCTTCCTCCGGAAATGGCGTGGAAAGGGCTCGTGCCGCGGCAGCCGGGGGCGATGCCTCTGGCCGGCAAGCTCACGGGGGCGATGACTGCGGAGGAGCGCCTTCTCCAGGCGAAGCGGGCGCTGTCCGAGGTCAACGCCGACTCAATCCGGGCCGTCGTGCACACGCTGTCGGTCAACGATTCGACGGGTGAGCTGCGAAGCCGCTTCAGTCTGCGTCCCGAGCTGCCGGCGATTGCGGCGATGCTGAGGTCGAAGCTGGGAGCTGCAATGGGCGGGCGCGGTGTCGACTCCCTGCACGCGTTCAACTTCCACTACGGGACAACGGACTACACGCTCTACAACGTGATCGGGCGGCTGCCGGGGCGGGTGAGCGGGACCGGCACGTTTGTGTTGTGCGCTCACTACGACGCCACGGGAGGCAGGACCGTGTACCAGGAACCGGGAAGGGAGTGGAGTCCGTGGGAAGACCCCGCTCCTGGGGCGGACGACAATGGTAGCGGCGTGGCCGCCGTGCTCGAATGCGCCAGGGTGTTGAGCGAGCTGGAGTTCGATTTCGACGTGGAGTTTGTGCTCTTCTCCGCGGAGGAGCAGGGTCTTTTTGGAAGCCAGGCATACGCCCAGAGGCACGACGCACTGGCGACGAACATTCTGGGAGCTCTGAACCTCGACATGGTGGCGTTCAGGGTGTCGGCAGACAGCACCAGCGTGCGCTCAAACGTGTCGTCGGAGTGGCTCGGCCTTCACGTGGAAAGAATGGCGGAAGAGCTCCAGGACTCTCTCGAACTTGCGGTTCATCCCGTGTTTGTCGAAGGCCTTTACGACGCAAGTGACCACGCTTCTTTCTGGGCCAGGGGCTTTGATGGAGTCCATTTCTTCGAAGATTGGAGGCTCCCGCCCTCGAATCCGAACTACCACACGATCGGGGACACCGAAGAGACGTTGAATTACGAACTGGCTCTCAAGGTCACACAACTGGTTGCTGCCAGCGTCGCATACTTCGCGACGACCGAGGAACCGTGGGACTTCCAAGTATTGCCGGGAGATCTCCTGATCAGTCGAGGGGAGAGTCTGGTTCCGATCGGCGAGGCGAGCGTGGGCGACGTAATCACCATCACTCCCTCTTTCCACAACGTGGGAAGGAGGTCTCCGGACACGGTGCAGATCCAGGTGAGTGTGTATGATGGAGATCCCGGGGTGGGAGGAGTGCTGGTCGGTGAGAGGGTGTTTCCCGGGCCGGTTCCGTCCGGAGGAAGCCTGCCGGTGGAGCCCTTCACGTGGCTCTTGACCGAAGGAGACGTCGGGGCGAGGCGGGTGTTCCTCGTCGTGGACGCAGGTGAAGACGAGGCGAACCGGGAGAACAACGTCGTTTCGGCCGAGCTCTTTGTGTCTTCGGCGTCTCTCTCGATTGGAGAGTGCTTCGCGTTTCCTAACCCGTGGAGGGGTGGAGGGGACGAACTGAAGCTGCGGTTCTTCGTTACGAGGGAAGTGGGAGAGTTGGAGCTCGAGGTGTACGACGTGTCCGGCCGGAAGGCGGCCGGATGTGCGAACGACGGCTGTCCGTGCGACGTGTACCCGCCGAGGCCGGGGACAAATGAGCTGGCGCTGGGGCGGGTCCTTTCTGAGAGAGCCGTGGCGCCGGGCGTCTACGTCTTTAGGTTAAGGGTGCGCGACGAGACGGGGGAGAAGACGGTGAGCGGGAGATTTGCCGTCGTACGCTGAGCGCCGTGGACGCGACGTGAGATTCGTCGTGCGGCGTGTGGGGTAAGGCGGTGGCCGCGTTGCGCGTTCCTTCCCTGTTCTTCGGGGGGGTCGTATGAGACTGAGGGAGAGAAGGAGACCTTTCGAAGGCCGGTCCGGGCGGCGGCTCAGGGAGACCCGCTTCTCGGGGAGGTTGCGCCCACGCGGGCTCACCAGAGAGCAGCTTGTCGTGAGCAAGGTCGTCTCTCTGTCAGTCCTTCTGCTGCTGATTGGAATGCTAGCCTATGCCTTATACAAGTTTGCCGGGATGCTCCGAGCCAGGGGATTCGAGCTTTCCGCGCTCTGGTTCGTGCCGACGCTCATTCTTGCGGTCCTCTTCTTTCTCGGCCGGTCTGCGCGCTCTCTCCTGAGGGATATAACTCGCAAGCCTTCAGCCCATTAGCTGGCACAGAACTTGCTCGGTTCCGCACTGGTTAAGTCTGCCTGCGTTTTTTGGCCTAATGGGGGCAGGAGTCATGCCATCCGTCGTCTGCGAAGAAAGGTTTCTTAACACCCTGGTGGAGATCTCGAGCCTGATCACCGCGGGTCAGGACAGGGAAATGACGTTTTCGAAAGTGCTCTCATGCGCGCTGAGCGTTCTCGAGGCGGAGGCGATGTTCTTGATCACCTTGGAAGGCGGGGCCGTGGCGAAGTATGCGAAACGAAGGGGGCAGGACGGCTCTGAGGGAGACATGGAGCGGCACGTGCACGAGGGGGACAAGGGAATCGTCGGGTGGGTCATGAGAGAAGGCAGGGCGATGATGATTCCGAGAGTGGGGGAGGAACCCCGGTTCGAAGAGGCCACGGATGCGCTGGCCGGCCTCGGAAGCCGGGGCTGCATCTGTGCTCCGCTGAAGGCGAGGGAGGCGATACTGGGTGCGCTCGTGGCCGTGAACAAACTGGAAAGCGGGTCTTTCTCCGAGTCGGATCTGAGCGTGTTGAGCGTGCTTGCAAACCAGACTGCCATTGCCATCGAGAACGCGAGCCTGTACAGGAGCGTGCAACAGCTGGCGGTAACCGATGAGCTCACCCAGGTGTACAACTTCAGATTCCTGAAAACGGCCCTGGGGCGTGAGCTGGACAGGGCGGCGCGATTCCACCAGAACTTTTCTGTTCTGATGCTGGACGTGGATAATTTAAAGACTTATAATGATCGTTTCGGTCATCTCAAGGGAAGCGCGGTGCTCAAGCAATTGGCCGGGATCGTCAAAGTGACGGCGCGGAGCATCGACCTGGTGGCGAAGTACGGGGGAGACGAATTTCTGTTGATTCTGCCTCAGACGCCCAAGGAGGGTGCCCTCGTTCTGGCCGAGAGAGTCAGAGCCGCGGTGGCCTATCAGCCGTTCCCGGAGGTTTCGAGCGGCGAGATAACGTGCAGTATAGGCGTTTCGACTTACCCCGAGGACGGCGGCACGGTGTCGGAGCTTCTGGAGGCCGCGGACACCGCCCTGTATGCGGCGAAGCAGGCCGGGCGCAACCGCGTGTTGAGTGCCGTGGAACGGGACAAGAATCGTGGTCGACGAGGCGTCTCCGGACGAGCGTAGCGTGCTGAGATAGAATCCGACGTTTCTCAAACGAGAGAGGTTGTGCGTTGGGCGATATGGAAGGACAAAGAACGGGCGGGGAAGTGCTCCGCTATCTGAGGGCGATGAGGCGCAGGATCCACCTGATACTGCTGCCGATCGTTCTCGTGCCGTGCGCGGCGATAACAGGCCTGAGCTTCGTGACGCCTGTCTACGAGTCGTCGAGCGTGATCGTTTATTCGGAGAAGCTCCCGTTCGGCCGCGACATGGACAAGATGATAGTGCAGAGGCCCGAGTCCAGGGTCGAAGCGAAAGAGAGACTCTCACAGATCGAGGCCAGGCTCAAGGGAGGACCGTTCCTAGAGGAAGTGGCCCGGAAGCTGAAGATTCGCCTGACCGGCAAGGCGCTCGGCCGGCTCGAGTCCATGCGAACAGTCGGGGTGACCGGGGAGGAGCTGGAGAAGCGTATCCTCGTGGAAGGACTTCGGGAGAACATCAAGATCGCGGAGATCGGCCCGGATCTCTTCAGGGTCACCCTCTCTCACACGGACCGGAACATGTCGTACGTTCTGGCGGACGGGATAACGAAGCTGTTTGTCGAGTACATCGGAAAGGGGCAGCTGGCGGACATCCGGGCGGTCGGGAGTTTCACCGAAGATCAGCTCCCGGTTTACGAGGAGAAACTCAGGACGAGCGAGGAGAGGCTGAGAAGCTTCCAGGCGCAGATCGCGTCCCGCACGACTCGAGAGAGCTCAACAGACGCGCGAAGTCTCGAGAGGCTGAGGAGCCTGGTGCGGCAGACCGAGCTTGAAATCAGCGAGGTCGGGGGGCATCGCAAGCTCTCCGCCGAAAGCTTGCGCAGGGACTTCCCCAACGACATCGATCCGACGACTCTGGTGAGGGGCAGTGCCATCAAGTCCGCGTACCAGCGCGTGGTGAGAGAAGAGGAGTCGAGCGTGCCGCTTCTGGTCGACGGGGTCTCTATCAGTTCTGTGATGGACAAAGTGGGGCGAGCACGGGACGAGCTGCTCGTTGCCATAGAACAGGTCGCGGGCGTCGTGCTGCGGGGGTCCCCGGAGGCTCTCCAGAGGCTCGTTGCAGAGGTAGTCTACGACGATCACGTGATCAGGTCGCTCGGAGCTCGAAAGAGCCGGCTTGCGGGCCTGGTCTCCGAATACAGCAGCAGCGCGGCGAGGAAGCCGCAGGACGACCTTCAGTTGAGAAGGCTGGAGCAGGAGGTCGAGAGCAACAGATCCGTGCTCCAGTCCATAAGGAACCAGTTGACGTCGTCGAGGATCTCCGAAGCTGCACAGAGCACAAACCTGGGTATCAGGATCGAAATCGTTGAGCCTCCGGTTCTGCCTTTGACGGCGAGCGGCCCCAGGAAGGAACGTGTGCTGGTGCTTGCCTTCATCCTGGGTCCTTTTTTGGGCGTGTCTTTTGTCGTGCTCTCCGAGTACATGGACGACTCGGTGAAGACGGCCGAAGACGTGATGAAGAGCGTGGGGGTCAAAGTCCTGGGCACCATTCCGAGGATGCCCGGTTCCGGTTTGTGGCAGCCGGTCAGGAGAACCAGGTGGCCCTATGTCGCGATGCTGGCCGCGGTCGTGATCGCGCTTGGGAGTTATCTGGTGCACGGGCCGCTGTTGGCGGTCCTGGGCAAGGGGGAGAAACAGATAGAGGCTGGGTCTTTGTACAAGCCGTCGGATGGTTCTTGATGAGAGAAAGCAAGGATCGAGTGTGGATCAGGCCGGAGGGGGAAAGCATCGGGCCCACGGTCGAGGCGACGCGGCAGATTCCCCTGAGCGTGTTTGACGGGGATTCCCCGGTGTCGACAGAATTCCAGCGGCTCCACGCGAGGCTGTCCAAGCTGAATGCGGGGCGAAAGACGTCGTCTTTGCTGGTGACGAGCGCGCGCAGGGGGGAGGGAAAAACCACGACGTCGGCGTTTCTGGCTTACACGGCCGCCCTCCATTCTGATAGAAGGGTAGTCGTCGTCGACTGCGACCTGCGGAAGCCGCGACTTCATGAACTGTTCGGGATCGGCCAGAGGCTCGGCCTGGTGGACGCTCTTGCCAATCTGCTTCCGCTGAAGTCGGTCATCAAGGACACCGAGCTGGATAATCTCAAGGTGATAACCAGCGGAAGGAGCATCGGGGTCCCGTCCGCGCTGTTCGAGTCGTACGTGTTTCGGGAAATGCTGGGAGAATTGCGGGCGAACTTTGACCTGGTCATTCTGGACAGCGCCCCCATTCTTCCCGTCTCGGACGCGTTTCTTATATCGGAACACTGTGATGGGATACTCCTCGTCGTGATGGCGGGTAAGACGCCCGTCGAGGTTCTGGCGAGGGCGCGCGATTTGCTCGGAGAGAACGGGAGCAAGATTCTGGGCGCGGTCATAAACAATGCCGAGGAGGTTCTGCCTTACTACTACGACTATGACTACTATGGGTACAAGGGCGAAAAGGGCGCCGCAAAAGGCGCGAAGAACCAGAGCTAGGAAGAAGGCTTCCTCGAGGGCTACGATTTCGAGAAGAAGTCCCGGACGCTCTGCGTCGGCGTTCGAACGCCTGAAGCGAAGGATCACCAGGCGCGAGGCGAGGATCGCCGTGATCGGTCTCGGCTACGTGGGGCTTCCGCTCGCCGTCGAGTTCGCCCGTTCCGGCTTTCATGTCACAGGAATAGACACCGAGGAGGGGAAAACGTCGAGGGTGAACGAGGGGATATCGTACATTCGTGACGTGTCGACCGAGGATCTTCGGAGGGAGGTTCGCGCCGGCAGGCTGGTTGCGACCGGGGACTTCTCCGCCCTGCGCGAGGCCGACTGTGTCAGCATCTGCGTTCCGACGCCCCTGAGAAAGACGCGCGATCCGGACGTTTCCTTCATCGTCGAGGCGGCCAGGCAGATCGCGGAGCATCTGCATGAGCAGGAGCTCGTCGTGCTCGAAAGCACGACTTATCCTGGAACCACGGACGAATTGATACTGCCCATGCTGGAGGAGACCGGGCTGAAGGTGGGAGAGGATTTCTTCCTCGGCTTCTCTCCGGAGAGGGTGGATCCCGGGAACAGTCGATTCCTCACAAGGAACATCCCCAAGGTGGTCGGAGGCGTGACCGCCAGATGTACGGACGTCGCCGTTGCCCTGTACGCGTCTTCTATGTCCTCGGTCGTTCCGGTTTCGTCCACCAAGGTGGCGGAGATGGTCAAGCTCCTGGAAAACACCTTCCGCAGCGTGAACATCGGACTGGTCAACGAGACGGCTCTCATGTGCGACAGGATGAAGATCGACGTCTGGGAGGTCATCGAGGCGGCGGCGACCAAGCCTTTCGGTTTCATGCCGTTTTACCCGGGCCCGGGCCTGGGGGGGCACTGCATTCCCATCGACCCCTTCTATCTGTCCTGGAAGGCCAAACTGAGCGGTTTTGAGGCGCGCTTCATCGAGCTCGCAGGCCAGGTCAATTCCAGCATGTCCTACCACGTCGTGAAGAAGGTCGGCGAGGCCCTGAACTCGGTCAAGAAGAGCGTGAACGGGTCGAGGATCCTGCTGCTGGGAGTGGCGTACAAAGCGGACGTGGACGACGCGCGCGAATCTCCGGCTCTCGACATATTCCAGATGCTGACGTCCCTCGGTGCGGAGGTTTCCTACTGCGATCCTCACATTCCTGAGGTGAGGACCGATCACTTCCAGGTGAGAGCCAAGCCGCTGACGGCGGAAGCGCTCGAGGAGGCCGACTGCGTGGTGATAACGACCGCGCACAGCGCATTTGACTACGAGCTCATTACGTCCAGGTCGCGGCTGGTCTTTGATTCCAGGAATGCGCTCAAGAGATTCAAATCAGAGAAGATCTGGAGGCTTTAGTCCTACACGAGACACTGACGCATGAGCAGGTATCTTGTCACTGGCGGAGCAGGCTTCATAGGGTCGAACGTCGCAGAGAGGCTTCTCAGAGACGGCCATGAAGTCAGGGTCATAGACGACTTCTCCACCGGCAAGCGCGAGAACGTCGAAGCCGCGCTCGCGGGCGCCGGGAGCGCGGGAAGCCTCGAAGTGATCACGGGAGACGTGCGGGACCAGGCGGCCCTGGAGCGCGCCACCAAGGGTGTGGATTTCGTCCTCCACGAGGCCGCCCTTTGCTCGGTCCAGCGTTCCGTGGTTGAACCCGTCGGCACGAACAGTGTCAACATAGAAGGCACGCTCAAAGTCCTGGTTGCGTCGCGCGCCTCCGGAGTCAGAAGGGTGGTGTACGCCAGTTCGTCCTCGGTGTACGGCAACTCGGCCGCCCTTCCCAATCGAGAGGAGTACCGGCCCTGTCCCTGCTCGCCGTACGCTCTGAGCAAGCTCACGGGAGAGGAATACTGCCGGGTCTTCAGTCTGGTCTACGGGCTCGAGACCGTTTGCCTCAGATATTTCAACGTCTTTGGTCCCAGGCAGGATTTCAACTCACAGTACGCCGCAGTCATACCCGTGTTTATCGACAGAATTCTCAACGGGGAGAAGCCCGTCGTCTTTGGGGACGGGCAGCAGAGCCGGGACTTCACGTTCGTGGAAGACGTCGTGGAGGCCAATCTGCTCGCGTGTCACAAAGAAGGAATCAGCGGGCGCGTTTACAACGCCGCCAGGGGCGGCAGAAAA
>JAZDPI010000012.1:0-11121 GCA_043797775.1 Candidatus Eiseniibacteriota bacterium | reverse complement strand
GTCTGAGATAATCTGGGCGGTGGACTGATTGCCCGCGTGTGCACATATGGCCATGCCATCTTCTGCCCACTGGACTGCGCCCGAGGGACCAACTCTCTGGGCATAAATGTCAAGACCGCTGCGCTCGTCTGTCCACACAATAATGGCCCCTCCGGCCCCATCCGAAATGATCTGGATTTCATACTGATTGCCCGTGGCGGTACAGATGGCATTCCCGCCAGCCTGCCACGTGGCCGCCCCATGCGCAGGAACCAGCAAGACAACGGAACAAGCAAGCAAAGTCATTCTTACGATGATCTGCGAACGGTTCACGTCAGAAGCTCCTTTCAGCGAGGATCCACTCCAAGAAAGGCGGAGTTCTCGTCGCATTCAATGAGAACCCCCACGTGTGAAGCGACTTAGTCCTGGAGAGCAGGGAGCGAGCATTCTCTTTCTCCGCGTGGATGACATGCAGAATCTCAAGAACCTTGCCCTTTCAACGCCTCCTGTGCTGTTGAAACAGCATCATACCACCGTCCGATGCTAATGTCAAGTCTTAAAAGAGGTTACGGCCCGCTCGTTGCTCGTGGCGAACTCCCCTGAAGAATCCAATGGAAGCCCGTCTCGGCGGGTGCTATATCCGGAAGTACACGAACATGCCTGCGGCAGAGGACCTTGCCCGCAACGCACGGTCGAGGTTCCGTCAGTAACTGAAAGAGTGAAAAGGAGGATAACATGAACTGCATCCACGCAAAGACCATCTACACCGGCCACTCAATCGCAAGAGACGCCTATCTGCTGTTCGAATCGACAAGGCTGGCAGGCGTCTCCAAGACCAGAGACGGGAAACTGGAAGGCAGGTTTGCCGTGCTGACGCCGGCCTTCATCGATCCACACAGCCACATCGGCATGCACCGCGCGGGCGAACCGGAGGCGGAGGGAGAGGCCAACGAACACATGCAGTCCATCCTGACGATTTCCCGACGCGCTGGATTCCGTGCAGATGGACGATACCGCCTTTCGCGACGCCGTCGAGATGGGTGTGCTCTACTCGTGTGTCCTGCCCGGCAGTGGCAACATAATGGGAGGGCTTTCGGCGGTCATCCGAAACTACGCGAAGGACAGCACGCAGGCGCTGATCGGACGCGCCGGAGTCAAGGCCGCCTTCGGCTTCAACCCGATGTCAACACAAGCCTGGAAGGGCGAGCGTCCGTCCACGCGCATGGGAGCCATCGCCCTCCTTCGCGCAAAGCTGGATGAGGTGCGGCAGAAGGTTCAGAGGCACGACGCCGCAACGGGCGCCAGGAGAAAGGAAATCGTTTTCTCGGCGGGAGAAACGATCCTCAAGGACCTGCTGGCCCGGAAGCATGTTCTGCGCGTTCACGTGCACAAAATCGACGACATCGCTGCGATGCTGCGGATTGTCGATGAGTTCAACCTTAAGGTGACGGTCGAGCATGCCATGGACGTCCATCAGCCGGAGATCTTCAAGGAGCTTAAGAGGCGCGGAATCCCCGTTATCTATGGTCCTGTGGACGGTTTCGCGTACAAGGTCGAGCTGAAGCACGAGAGCTGGCGAAACGTGCTCCATTTGGTCGAGTCCGGGGTGGAATACGGTCTCATGACGGATCATCCCTTCTCCATGGCACGCCAGCTCCTGCTTCAGACCCGCTGGTTCAGCCGTGCCGGGCTATCCAAACAGCAGACCATTGAGCTGGTATCGCGCAGGAATGCTCAACTGATCGGCATCGACAAAATCCTCGGCACCCTCGACAAGGGAAAGTGGGCGTCGTTCGTGTGCTGGAGCGGGGATCCGTTTGATCTGACGAGTTATCCGCAGGCAGTGTACGGAGAGGGCAAACTGCTTTCTTCAGAATAGCGGGCTCCGCTTGGGCTCGCCGTCAGAAATCCGCCTGCTCGGCGGGGCCGGAAAGCGAGGCAGGGTCCTGCAGGTAGAAGGCCCTGAGCAGACCGTACAGTTCGGCATGCCGTTCCCTGAGCGGCACGGGCATTTCGAAAAAGAACTCCGTGGCCACTGCGAAGAACTCGGCCGGGTTCATCGCCGCGTAGCTGTCTATCAGGGCGGGCCGGTTCTGCTCGATGTCCTGGATGAGCGCCCGGTATTCCCTCCCGAAAACCTCCGCCCACGCGGCGTACATGGAAGGATCCGGCAGGAGCGGTGCCCCGTCCGCCACGCCTGCTTCGTTGTCCAACTGGTGGGCGAACTCGTGAAACACGACGTTACGCCCGTCGCGTACGTCCGCCGCGCCTCTCAAAACGTCGTTCCACGAGAGAACCAGAGACCCCTTGTCCCACGTTTGGCCGGCGAGCGCCTCGATGCTTTCCGACACTATTCCGCCCGACTCGCGTCTTTGCACGGGTGCGACGTATGCGTACGGGTAAACAAGAATCGACACCAGTGAAGGATAGAAATCAGTCTTTCGTCTGAGAAGCAGTATACAGGCTTGAGCGGCTATAGTGACTCGGATTTCGTCGGTGAGGCGCAATCCCCCCAATCCCTCAAACTTCTTCTCTGCCAGAAAGACCTGGACCAGGCCCTGAAGCTCGAGCCGATCCTGCGGCGGGAGCCTTCTGTAGTAGGGGACGTTTCGCACCACCATCGAGAGCCACGTTGAGGGCAGCGGCGTCTTCATCAGCCGTTTTCGCCGTCTCTTCTTGGTCTCAAACATCGCGAGTGAATTCTATATCGGCAGAAAGGCATCCTGAAAGTGATATTTGTAGGGTGAAATCGGCGACGGTTCGGGGCGGTTTCTGGCCGTCGCTGAGGTACCCCGTCGCTGGGCGATACGTATTGAGGGCGCTCCGGTCTGTGTCGTGGTCCGGTGCGGTGTGCTGCCCTCTCCTGTGTTGCGCCAACATAACGTGCTGTATGGCAAAGAATTAGCTTGACACAAACGCGTTTGTGATGTATTATGACTGAATAGTAGTAGTATGGCTGTTTGCAGGTCCGGACGAGGCCCGTTTGAGAGTCTCTCTCGGAGCATCCGGATCATTTCAACAAAGGAGGTTGGCGTGAAGTCGTCCTTGCTATTGGCTTCGGTTATCCTTCTGTTTTCTCTCCTGGGGCACGGCGCATTCGCGGCAAGCCACTGGGACATCACGGTGACCGGCACGAACGCAGATACGATATGGGTTCGAGCGGTGCCGTACTACGAATCGAACTACCCCCCTTGCGGAGGCATGTGGGCCGGGGGTATCTGCATGTCGGAGTACTCAGTGGTTCTGAATGTCACACCTTGTCCTCTGTATGCGTCTTGCTCTAGTTATTACTATACCAGCACGTGCTCGGGTTCCGTTCAGCATATGGACATGTATGGGGACGTCTTCCCCGAGGTAACGCTTGCTTTGCAGGCAGGAACGCAGTACACCCTGAGCGGGAGCGCCACTAGTGAACAGCAAGAGATGTATATGTTCTGGGATGAGTACATGCAGGAGTGGTTCTACTGGTGCATGTCGCTCTGCTTTGAGACTATGACTCTTGAGCCAGTTGGCTTCGGCTCTCCCATAGGCACGAAGGCGCAAACGTGGGGACAGATAAAGGCGCTATTCAGATAGTCCGGCCCGATGACCTCATCGCCCGCCGAACATAAACCCCTCAGTGCCACAGTAGGTGCGCAACGCGCGATTGCTCTCCATTTCTGGCGTCTATTGCCGCTCTGCTTGTGCCGGCCTCATCCCATCCGGCACCCGAGTGCGATTGACCCAAGGCCGCAGGAATGGTATAATGTCTGATAGGATCGCCGCTTCGCGTCGGCCCTATCGAGCGCGAGGACACCTGAGATCGGAGATGGCGACCCGTGGCCCCTTGACGCAGCCCGGGGGAGCCGTTCCCGACTCATATCGAATGTGATCAGCAAAGCGAGGCGCTGAGATGAGGGTCCCTGCCGCAAGAGAGCTTACCGCTCTCATCTTGTTTTTCGCGGCCCAGTGGTTTTGCAGTGCGAGTCTGTGCGCTCTCTCGGTCCCCTCCCCTTCCGACCCGACGCTTCTGGATGCAGCATTCCTGGGTTCGCCGCCCACCGGCGACTCAGACGAAACCTCCCCTCCGTACGACATCTCAATAGTTGAAGTGAAGGGAGCCCCTCAGTGGACCAGGATTCCATGGCTCCTCCCGCCAGTTGATCCTTCTTCCCCCGGCATTGCAGTGGTCAGCGTCGGCCTTTTCCGTTCGCTCGGAAGCTCGGGTACTGAGCTACGTGTTCTTGCCGTCTACGATGAGACAACCCTCTACTATCTGATCGAACGGTCTCCTCGTCTCAGTGAGAGGGCGATATCCGACGTTTGCGATATTTTGTGGCGGAGCGAGCAGAGCTACCTTGTCTCAATTGAGGAGCGTTTCAAAGACAGACTCATCGTGCTTCCGGTCCGAGTCAGGCTTCTCAGGCCCTTCGAGGCGAGTCTGGCGTCACTCGTGCCCGGTCTTTCGCCTCCCTCCCCTCCTCTGCCCCGCTCTCAGACGGATCGGTTCTGGATAGGGCGCATGGTCAATTCTGTCTCGGAGACCGACCTCTACAACTACATCGCCTCACTCTCCGGGAAGGTTCCGGTAAACCTCTCGACGGGGCAGCACACCATCAGGACAAGATACTCGCGCCATCCCGACTGCGAGAAGGCAGCAGAGTACCTGTATTCCCAGTTTGACAGTCTGGGAGTTGACGTCGCCTACGAGCACTATCTGCCTATCACGTTCAAATACATAGAGTTCATAGGCCGTGTGGGCTACGCAGTCGCTGCCGACGGCACGATTTACCACACGGAGGACGGCGGGAATACGTGGGAGAAACAGATCTCTCGACCGGACCTTTCCTTTTGGAGGACTTCCTTTATCTCTGCGGACACCGGATGGGTCGCAGGTGCGGCCGGGACTTTGCTGAAGACGACGAACGGCGGGTTTGACTGGTCACCCGTCGATGTCGGAACTTCGCTTTCGCTGTTCGGGGTCGAATTCGTCGACGCGAACCTGGGGTGGGTGTGTGGAGGGGGCGGGATTATCAGGAAGACCGTTGACGGAGGTCTGAGCTGGACCACTCAGAGCCAGAATCCGTCCCTGCTGCTCTACGACGTCGATTTTGCCGATCCTCTCTCAGGTTGGGCCGTTGGAAACTGGGGGGCGATACTCCACAGTTCAGACGGCGGACAGACTTGGGAGCGTCAACAAAGCCCTGTGGAAGAGCGTTTCTATGACGTGTGTTTCGTCGACAACCTGACTGGTTGGATCGTAGGTAGCCGCGGCACGATTCTTCACACCGCGGACGGAGGAGCCTCCTGGCAGATTCAGGAGCCCCCCACTACCAGTTACCTCTATGCAGTGTGTTTTGTCGACGGTCAAAGGGGGTGGGCCGTCGGAACGGGTGGCTTGATCCTCTCCACTGACGACGGCGGAACACAATGGAGCGTCCGGAGCGTCGGAATACGGAGAGACCTTCGTGGCGTAAGCTTCGTCAACAGGTTTGAAGGTTGGGTGGCAGGCACTTACTCGCTGCTGGGCTCTGAGGACGGCGGGGCCAGCTGGTCCTCGCTCGGTGAGAACGTGCCTGACGCATGGACGAACGTCGTCGCCACGCTCGAAGGCACCGCGTCTCCGTCGGAGATCTACGTGGTGTGTGCCCACTACGACAGCATGTCCGACCGCCCGATGGACAGTGCTCCCGGAGCAGATGACAACGCAAGCGGGACGAGTCTCGTGCTCGAGGCGGCAAAGATACTCAGGGACTATGCCTTTGAGGCTACGATAAGATTCCTATGCGTTTCGGGTGAGGAAATTGACCTCCTGGGAAGCATGCACCACGCCGACCTTGCGCGCGCCCGCGGCGAACGGATTCGAGGAGTCCTTAACTTCGACATGATTGCCTATGGCACAAGAGCTGCCTACGTACTGGGAAACCCCCCGTCTTCTTCCCTAGTTGATTATTGCATCGCCGTGGGAGACGGCTTCGTCTCCGGCCTGCCTTTGACAAGGTTGATCGAGAACTCGGAGTGGAGCGATCACGCCAGCTTCTGGGACGCCGGGTACCAGGCGATCACTTCGATAGAGCTCGATCATTACAGTAACCCCACCTACCACACGAGACGGGACGTCGTGGATAACCTCAACCTGTCGCTCGCTTCTGACGTGACCAGGGTGGCAGTGGCATCTCTGGCTTCTCTGGCCAGACTTGCCGGGACACCCATGACGCTCGCCAACGTGGAAATCGAACCTCGGACCCTGAACCTCAGGAGCAACGGCCGGTACCTTACGTGCCACATCGAACTGCCCGGTGAGCACTCGGTCGCGGACGTCGATGTCTCATCTGTCATGTTCAACGGCTCCGTGGGGGCGGAACCCAAACCGTGCGCCGTCGGGGACCACGATCTCGATCGGGTGCCGGATCTGATGGTCAAGTTCCGGAGAGACCTGGCCCAGGATTGCATCCAGGCCGGTGACAGTGTGGAGGTTGTGGTTTCGGGAATGGTGGGAGATTTCGCGTTTCTGGGAAAGGACACTCTCAGAGTCATCGGTGAAAAGGAGCATCCCGTACACGGAACGGACACCTCGATTCTAACGGCGCAGGCGGCTAGCACTCACGAACTCTTCCAAAACTGCCCGGATCCCTTCCACCCGGGGACGACGATTCGCTACGAGCTGCCGGTTTCTTCCTCCGTGCGCTTGCGTGTCTTTGACGTATGCGGTAGGCTGGTGAAGACCTTAGTGGATGAGGAGATGCCGCCCGGACAACACGCAGTGTTCTGGGACGGGAGGAACGAAGCCGGAGTCTCGGTCCCGTCCGGTATCTACTTCTACAAGATCGAGGCCGGTGATTTCGCCGACACGAAAAAAATCGTCGTCTTGAGGTAGCGTCAAGTGGTACTATCACCGGCGCGGATGTTGGGGACCTTATGTCATCTTCCACGACCATATCCAGCTTACTAGCATACATAGACCTGGGCACCGGTAGTTATCTTCTGCAGTTGGCCATAGCTGCTTTGCTGGGGAGCCTGTTTGCGATAAAAGCCTCGTGGCCGAAGGTCAAGGCATTCCTCAGAAGACTCTTCTACAGAAGATAGCCGAGACGCCAGACATGACAATCAGCAAGCACATCCCAGGATCTTTCAGAGATCCAAGCGGATTCGTTTTCTATGAAGACGGGACTCTATACAGGCAGATAAACGTCCGCTACAAAGAGCATTACGATGCGCTGATCGATTCCGGCCTCTGCGAGGCGCTCGTGAATGACGCGCTGTTGGTGAGCCACGAAGAGGCTGGCATTGGCCATTCAAAATCCGACAATGCATACAAGATGGTCAGGCCTGAAGTCATACGATTCATTTCCTACCCCTACGAATGGTGCTTCAGCCAATTGCGGGATGCGGCCTTAACGACCCTCAAGATTCAGAAGAAGGCGCTGGAGTTCGGAATGACCCTGAAGGACGCCAGTGCTTACAACATACAGTTCAGAAAGGGCAAGCCGATACTGATCGACACCCTCTCCTTTGAGAAGTACCGCGAGGGAGAACCCTGGATTGCCTACAGGCAATTCTGCCAGCATTTTCTCGCGCCACTGGCACTGATATCCTACACAGATGTGAGGTTGGGCCGGTTGTTCAGGCTGTTCATAGACGGAATTCCGCTGGACTTGGCAAGCCGGCTTCTGCCATTTCGCACCCGCTTTGTACCCTCGCTGTTTCTGCACGTGCACCTTCATGCCGGGAGCCAGCGGTATTTCGCTGGCAGGCGGGTGAACGTGCGCAAAGCCAAACGCAAGGTCGGCCGTCTGGGCGTTCTGGGTCTGATTGATAGCCTGGAGTCCGGCGTGAGAGGGTTGAAATGGAAACTGCCGCATACCGAGTGGGCTGATTACTATCATGACACGAACTACTCCAAGGAGGCTCTGGAGCACAAGAGGAATCTTGTCGCAGAATTCTTGGACCAGATTGATCCAGGTGTAGTTTGGGATCTCGGTGCCAATCTGGGCCTTTTTAGCCGGATAGCCAGTGACAAAGGAATGGAGACTATCTCTTTTGACGTCGACGTCGCTGCAGTCGAGAAGAACTACCTTGAGTCTGTTAGAAGGAACGAACAGGATATCCTCCCGCTCCTGCTTGACCTGACAAATCCCAGCCCGAATATCGGCTGGCAAAACGAAGAAAGGGAGTCTCTCATTGCGCGCGGCCCCGCACGCACGGCGATGGCTCTGGCTCTGGTCCATCACCTGGCGATTTCGAACAACCTCCCCCTTGACAGAATCGCCGACTTCCTCAGCGATATCTGCAGTTTTCTCGTAATCGAGTTCGTTCCCAAGAGCGATTCTCAGGTGCAGAGGCTACTCTCAACCAGGGAGGACATCTTCACGGACTACACCCAGGAGGCCTTTGAGGGGGCGTTCAGCCAGTGTTTCACGATACGGAACTCCATGAAGATCAGAGATTCTGAGAGAGTTCTGTACTTGATGAAGAAGAAATAGGCGCCGACGACAAGGAAGTGAACCCAGATATGAAGAGACCGTTTGTCATCCACCCGTTCCTGTTTGCCCTCTTTCCCGTTCTATTTCTATTCTCGCACAACATAGAGGAGCTTTCTGCGAGGGTAATGATCGCTCCGGCGACAGTGCTTATCCTCGGTGCGTTTTTGTTGTGGTTTCTGCTTAGCCTTCTGCTCAGAGACAGGATCCGGGCCGGGCTGGTGGTTTCTCTGGCTCTCTTGCTGTTCTTTTCATACGGCCACGTCAATGATCTGATGAAGAATCTGGCCTGGGGAGGCCTCGGGCCGCTGAGGCACAGGCATCTTCTGTGCATCTGGGGGGGGCTGTTTGCCCTGGGGGCCTATTTTTCGCTGAGATCTCGCAGAAACCTGTACGGTCTCACGAATTTTCTAAACATCGTTGCCATTTTCTCGGTGGCGATTCCCCTGTTCAACATCGCCGTTTATGAAGCCGGAACAAGAAACGCCTCGGACCAGAGCGGAATCATGGAGATCGACGTCGCCAAGTTGCCGAAAGCCGGCGAGCTTCCGGATATATACTACATTATCCTAGATGAATACGGGGGTGAGGATATTCTCCGCGAGATGTATCGCCACGACAATGGCCCGTTCCTCGATTCCCTGAGCAAGAGAGGATTCTATGTGGCACGCAAGTCCAGGTCCAATTACCACTACACTCATTGGTCCCTGGTCTCGTCTCTGAACTCGGAGTACCTTACCGGGACCGGCAACTGGAGGGACAGGATCAGGAACAGCAAGGTGTTTCGTGTTCTCAAGAAATGCGGCTACACAACCGTGGCCTTCTCCTCCGAGATTTCTTACACCGACCTGAGAAATGTCGACGTTTACATGGGACCGAAGTGGGCCTTCAATGAGTTTCAGAATCAACTCATGAACGCCACTCCTCTCCTGATCGTGACATCCAAACTATGGAGCTCCGCAGGCTTTCATAGACAACACATTCTATATACGCTGGAGCATCTGACAGATGCCTCCAGGTCCGAGAAACCGGTCCTTGTTTTTGCCCACATTTTCTGCCCTCATCCCCCTTTTGTTTTTGAGGAAGATGGAAGCCCGGCCACGGGCGACAGGTTTCTCAAGTTCGATGACGCTGCTTGGAGTGCCCGAGGGAAGGCGATCGTAGAGGAATACACGGAGGGCTATAGAAAACAGATCGTTTTCCTCAACCGACGGCTGACAACGATAATAGATGGAATGCTATCCAACTCCTCCCGCCCTTGCGTCATCGTTCTACAGGCAGATCACGGCCCTCGCGCAAAGTTCTACTATGACGACATCGATAGAAGCTATCTAAAGGAACGTTTTTCGATACTGAACGCCTATTATCTGCCCGACACCGACTACGGCCACCTGTATGAAGGAATAAGCCCCGTGAATACCTTCAGGGTGATCTTCAATCGTTATCTGGGCACCGAGCTTGAGCTCTTGGACGACAGATGTTACCTTACCAGAGTCGATCGCCCCGGGGAGTTCTTCGATGTGACGGATCAGGTAGCCGATTCATCAGCCATGGCCGGCTCACATCACTAGCGGCGCGCCCTCCCGTTCGCCGCATGCAGGCCGGGTACACGTAGAACGTCGAAGATGCCATCAGAGCCGAAGCGCTCAACCGCCTCGGAAAGGACATGGTCGTCCACTTCGACTACGTCGATGAGATACCCAAGAATGAGAACGGCAAGTTCAGTTTCGTTATTCAGAAGCTGGACGTTCCGCTCTGAACAGAGGCTCTCCCGCTTTAGACAGAGGGTGTCCCGCCCTGAACAGAGGCTGTCCCGCCGGGCAGCGCCTTCTTAATGAAGTACTTGCAGTGCCCTTTCAGCGCCGGCGCCATATCACAAAATGGTGGGAAGGTCGACCGGAACAGACGGGACGCGGGACGGCCTCGTGCAGAAACCACTTGCGCCCGTGAACGATTTGGTGTATGGTGACTTCGATTGCGAGGCCATCTGAAGCTATCATCATGCAGCCGCAACGACTCGACAGCTTCCTGGAAACTCTCCGCGGCACCCAAGACAACGTTCTCTGAAACTTCTGTACTGAGACATTCCTCGCAGGTCGAAGACGCCTGCAAGTCTGGCCCATGTTCGTGAAAGGAGGAGGCTTCCATGTTGAGACATTGCCATTTCGGGACGCCGCAACATCTGCTCGTAGCCTGTTTCCTGGCGCTGTTCGCCGTGGCGTGCGTCGCGCAGAGCAACGTGCAGGCCCAGGTGACTGGTATTAGCTACACTCTTAGCCCGATCGTTGAGGGCGTGAGCTTTGAGGACGAATCCGGCCTCAAAGACGCCGCTCTCTTCGGGGGAAAACTCGGCTTCGGCTTCGGTGAATTCATCGAGCTGAACGGACTCTATGTAGTCGGCGACCCCCTGCGCACGGATTTCGGCGGCCTGCCGGGCTTTGATGATGCTACGACAGTGCTCTTGAGTCACCTGCCGTCGCGCGATACCGAGCTCCACATGGTCGGGGGCGAGCTCAAGTTCAACCTCGGCCGGAGTGCTTTGCTTCCGTTCGTGACCCTCGGCACGGGTGTCGTTCGGTTTGTGCCGGATGATTTGAACGACAGCAAGGTGATATATCTGAGGGGAGGCGTGGGGCTTCAGTACAGTTTCCGTGACCGGTATGCGATTGTGGCTCAGGCGAAC
>JAZDPI010000170.1:0-2076 GCA_043797775.1 Candidatus Eiseniibacteriota bacterium | reverse complement strand
GCCGGCATGTTTGCGTTCTTTGTGATGCACCCTTCCCGGGAGAACGCCGTCCGGCGTCCCAACTTACCACAAAAACCCTCTTGCACAAGACTTTTCCGTTGAATTATCGTTGCGGTGAATCGTTCTCGCGAAACAAGGAGGTGCAACGTGGCAACGTACGTGTTGATGACAAAGCTCTCGCCGGAGATTACGAAGAGCCTGAAGGCCAGAGAGGCCATCGGCAAGCAGTGGAAGAAGACGATCGAAGAGAAGTGCCCCGAAGTGAACTGGATATGCCATTACGCGCTCCTCGGTCCGTACGATTTCCTCGACGTTTACGAGGCCCCGGATGAAGAGACTGCCGCAAAAGTCTCCATGCTCACCCTGGCCTCCGGTGCCATGCAGGCCGAGAGTTGGACCGCCATTCCATATCGTCGCTTCTTGGAGCTCATCGACGAACTGTGAAGTGACCGAGTTCAGAAGCGCGCCCGATTCCGGTCCGCCCGCTGCGCCCGAGGTCCGTTCGAAGGTTATGGCTTCGTGATAGGTCTGGGACGCCGATTCTTCGTCGATCCAGCTCGGCGCCCTCCCTGCGCGCCCGGCCCGGCTCTGTGGTCACAATTCGTGGCCGCCGCCCCGGCCTGAGCAAACACGGCCCGAGCGTGACTGGTTTACCGGCTCCCTCCCTCGACCTTTCTGCGCTACGATGCGTCACGCGAATGTCCGCCCTTCTCACTAACGGATGCCTCGTCTTCTGACGACAGAGGACTTGTAGACATTCATTCACGAACGCCAGAGGCACGGGACGAGATGACAGACGGCACGCGGCATCACCTTCTCACAATATGGGCATACGAACCTTCAAGTTGACGACAATATCGACGACATTCTTACGGATCGCGAGTGCAATGCGAAAGCCTCCCAGGGAGAGGCCGTGGGCGGGGAGTGCCTTTGCAGACGCGATCATCGCCAGCCTGCCCGGGCTTTTCTACGTCGTGGACGAGGACGGCAATTATCTCCATTGGAACAAGAATCTGGAGAAGGTCTCGGGGTATTCGAGAAACGAGATTGCCGGGATGACCCCAATGGAGTTCTTCCCGGAGGAGGAGAGGGATCGCGTCCTGCAGAAGATCAGGGAGGTGTACTCTCGAGGCAGTTCCACGGTCGAGGCGCCCCTCCTCACGAAGGACGGACGGAGGCTGCTCTATTTCTTCACCGGATACCGAACGAACGCGCCCGGGAAAAGATGCCTCGTCGGGATGGGAATCGACATCAGCGAGAGCAAGAGGGCTCACGAGGATCTCCGCGACAGCAGGGAGAAATACAGACTCCTCGTGGAGAACCAGACCGACCTCGTGGTGAAGGTGGATCCGGTCGGAAGATTTCAGTTCGTGAGTCCGTCCTACTGTGAGCTCTTCGACAAGACGGAGGCGGAACTGATAGGCAGACGGTTTCTGCCGCTCGTGCATGAGGAAGACCGGGAGGCCACGACAGTGGCAATGGAGGATTTATACAGACCGCCCTACACCTGCTATCTCGAGCAGAGGGCCCTGACAAGAAAGGGCTGGAGGTGGCTCGCGTGGGCAGACGAGGCCGTGCTGGACGAGAGCGGCAACGTCGTCGCGATCGTCGGCGTGGGCAGGGACATCACGGAACGCAAGAAAACGAACGAAGATCTCGCACGGAAGGCCGCCGAGCTGGAAGTGGCGAACGCGCAGTTGGGGCGCGCGAATCGAGAACTCACGCAATTGGACGAGATGAAGTCGGAGTTCATTTCCAACGTCTCCCACGAGCTCAGGACGCCTCTCTCGGCGATAAGGGCGTACGCAGAGCTTCTGGCAGATTACAGTTCCCTGCCGCAGGAGGAACGAGACTCGTTTGTGCGCATCATAATGGATCAGTCGGACAGGCTTGCCGACGTCATAGAGGATTTACTGGATCTGTCCAGGATCGAAGCGGGCGAGGTGAAGCTGTCCACTGCCGCCGTGGACCTCGAGCGCGTCCTGGCGTCGGCGATAGAGAGCATCGCCCCGGCCGCGCAGAAGAAAGACATTGGTGTCGACGTCGAACCCCTTCCGCAACGGCGATTCGTTCTCG
>JAZDPI010000161.1:0-3441 GCA_043797775.1 Candidatus Eiseniibacteriota bacterium | reverse complement strand
TGGGTGATGAGGCCGAGTTGGGACCAGTGGGGGGAAGGGAGAGAGCACTGCGCGGTCTGTGTGCTGGCTGATGAACGCGGGAGCGAAGTGATAGTTCGAAAGGAGGTTCGGTCAGAATGGAAGTCTGACGTCGGGTTCTGTTCAATGTGAGCACAGCCGAATACTGGGTGGGCGGACAATTGCTCACTGCCGTCGGAACCCGCCAGGGCGGTGGCCGGATCGAACTCAATTGCGGTCGCGCACCGACAACCCTCCTCCTTCTTGCTCAGTCCCTTGAACTTCTGCAGCCAGGCGTCGACCAGACGGGACTCCCATTGTTCGTTGATCCCTCGATAGATGAGCCTTGCCTTCGTAAGTTCAGCAAAGCTCTTCTGCAGATCTCCCAGACGTGCCCATGCTATCGCGAGTACCCGGCGGGCTTGAGCTTCCTCGAGCAAGAGCCCCATGCCTTCCGCACGGCCAGCAGCCACTTTGGCCCGTTCACATGCACTGTGGGGTTGTCCCTCAACCAAAGAGAGCAGGGCTTGCTTCACAAGCAGTTCAACGGAAAGGTCACCACAATTACCGAGCCTTGCGACGACTCTCTGGCAGAGGTGTATTGCAGCTCTTGTCTTGCAGAGTAAACGACGACAGTCCGTCGAAAGGAGATAGGCCTCCGCCAGGTACTCAAGAGCGAGCGCTTGTTCTCGCACCATGCCTCTCCGGCGCGCCTCGCGCCATGCAGGGAGAAGAACCTGGCGAGCGGACAGAAGACGCCCTCGGCGACTGGCAATCCACCCGATACCGATACGCGCCCGCAACACGGTCGATGCTCTCCCCGCGGCCGCGGAAGACTCCAGAGTCTCTATCAGCGCGTCCTCGCTTTCTCGCAGCCTTCCAAGGAGAAGGAGAATCCCACCCCGGTTGAGGAGAGCCATGGACCGACCAAGCGGGTCACCGGCCTTCCAGTAGGCGGTGCTGGCTCCGGAAAGTACTCGCTGCGCAGATTCAAAGTCCCTTCGCGCGACCAAGGCATTGGCCACGGTCATGAGGCAGTCGCCCTGCAATACAGCGCTATCGCAGGATTGTGCGAGTCTGGCAGCATCCAGGGCTGCGCTTTCTGCCTGGAGAACATCACCTTGACGGGCGGCGAGCCGCGCCTCGACGATTCTCAGGTATGCTCCGGTCCATGCGGAGATGGTCTCGCATGGGTGACGTTTTGCCCGGCCAAGAGCTGCATGGGCGGCAGCCCAATCCCCCTCATCGGCGTGCTCACGAATCAGATGATGCAGAGCAAGGACCTCTGCTTCAGGGCTAAGGGCAGGGTCGTTCGCGAGAATCTCCTCAAGCCAGCGCGTGCCCTCGCGGAGGTGCTCATGGTGATCGAGGCGAAGGCAAGCGAACAGGGTTAAGCCGAGTGTCTCCACAAGCGAGGGTGCGACTGGGCGTTCGCCCCAGCAGGTCTTCAGCTTGGCGAATCCGATCTCATGTGTAGCTTCCCACGCCCCGCTAATAAGGTAGATGCGGACGTCCTGTGCGACCTCACGCCAAGTCGGAGACAGCGCTGGCAAGCGCGCCGCGCGTAGGGTCGACGCAGACGACATATCTGAGTTTCTCGGCTTCATGCAACGCCAGTCCGGTGCGGGAGGTCTTCTGTCAACATCAGGCATTCTCCATGCGCCCACTGAGGATGCGCGGCCGCCTCAGCGGCACGGCGCACAGAGACTCGCTGGGCGCAAGCTTGGAGATGGCCGCCACCTTCGACGAAGTAGGCCATTCATCGATGCCCCCGTCCTCGGTGTGGTTCACTGGTCGAGGGCGCCTTGTCTCACGCGCTGCCGCAGGGAGCGAGACAATGAAGCACATGGCAAGGACAACGAGAACGACGCCCCACTTCAGTCTCAACGTCTTCATGGGTCCTGACATAACGCGTCCTCCGGCGCACAAAGCGCAGCTTAAGGGTCAATTCGCCTCAACGAGGTGATAACAGATCACGGTCTGCAACGCCTCCTGAGGAGTGGAACTCGTATCTCGTGCAGAGCCGACCCAAGCCGAGAGGGAGTTTACGCCGAATGTAATGCGCAGGGCATGCTGGTCGAGGAGATAGAAATAGTCTTCGACTGGATCCTTTGCCCCTCGCAAGACTGCTTGGCGTACAAAACGACCCTTCTTGTCAAACACGTCATAGACGTTCGCATTGCCAGTACCAGGACGAAACCAACCAACGCTGGTTTCCACCCAAAGGTATTCCCCCAGCACTCTCAGGCCGAACACATCGCGTTCGAATGGGGACGGGACAAACACAGCACTGCCCAGACTACCATACTCGGCATTCATGTTCTCCCGGGTACGTTCCACTTCGTCTGGAGATCTCGAAAGGTGGTCGTACTCCCGCATTATAGTCATGTAATGTTCACCAAAGGGATCAAGGCAGACGATTTGGTATTCTGAGTGATGAGGAGCGACATAGATGGCTCCATCTGAGGCGAGAGCGAAATAGGCAAGAGGTTCGGAGGCTGACTCGTCGAAAGTCATAGTATGACCGCGTCTGAGTTCCACAGTACGGGAGAAGCACTTCTTCTTCAGCGATCCTCCCCAGTCAAAAAGGCCCAGAAAGAGATGAAGAGTAGCTTGGTTGCCTAATGGCTCCAGAAGTCGGCAGGATGCGACGATTCCGTGCGGGGAGGCGGCTGCGTCGAGGGGCCTTACTCGCAACTCCCCGAAGCCATGCGGTGTCCACTCCCCTGCTGGCGTGCCGTCCAAGGCCAAGAAGTTGATGCGTTGGCGATTGTATTCGACTACGCCCAAGCGGCGATCAAGCGTGAGAAAGCAGTCCTCGACAGAGGAGAACTCTCCGGGCCCGGTGCCCTCCCGTCCCAGAGAGCGCACATGCGCGCCTAAAGGAGAGACCACGTGCACGGTGGTAAGCATGTAGTCTAGGAGATAGAAGTTGCCTTCAGAATCCTGTTCAACATCATCGATCGCCCCGAATACCAGATTGCCGTCCGGAGTCTCGCTCTCCAGGCGCCACTGTTCCTGCATCTCGAAGACCAGGGGAGGGGCCATTGGATCGGCGGGGTTCTTGACTTGAGTAACTCCATCGAGGAAGGAGGAGTCACCCCTCCAGGGGGATGAGTCCGCCGGTCCAGCAAGTGCGAGGAAGGGGAGGAGAAAGGACAAGCAGCAGCGAGGGCGAGCGCAGAGAGACGAGGCGGATAGAAGCCGGATGAGCATATGCCCGCATGAACCACTCAAGGACCGGCCCGTTCCCAGAAGCAACCGCATCAACATGCACCCCCTCCCGACAGGATCCTGTTCACGCGTAATGTGGTGCTTCGTCAGGAATTATGGTGAAAGGCCGTGGCAGAGTCAAGGCCACACTCCGGCCTACACCACCCCCACCACCCTCCCTCCCTCCACATCAATCACCTCCGCCTGCGGCTTCTGCGGCAACCCCGGCAT
>JAZDPI010000156.1:0-2495 GCA_043797775.1 Candidatus Eiseniibacteriota bacterium | reverse complement strand
CTGGCCGCTCGAGTAGCACCCCCAGAGGGTCGCCGTTGACCGGACCACTTTAATAACATTATCAACTAGGGTTCCAAAGTGCAACTTGCTCAGGCTGTGCCTGCGCCCCTACGTTTCTTCCACTCTGTTATATCGTCGGGAGAGAGTAAAACTTTACGTGCCTTGCTTCCCTCGTGGGGTCCCACGATGCCCAGGTCTGACAGCTCGTTAACGATCCTGCGGGCCCTTGCGTATCCTATGCGCAGGTGCGTCTGCAACATCGAGGCCGAGGCTTCTCCCGCAAACACCACGAACTCGGCGGCCTCCTCAAGCAGGGGGTCCAACCCGCCGATCTCTTCCCTCACCGAAGTCTCGACCTCCTCCAGGTTGATCGCCTCGGTCTTGTCCGCCTTCTGCTCCCTGACGTAAGACGTGAGAAGCTCTATCTCCTTCTTCTGAACGAGCGCTCCCTGCACGCGCAGGGGCTGCGGGATGTTCCCGGGGTCGAACAACATGTCGCCTTTTCCGAGTAACTTCTCCGCCCCCTTGGAACTCAGTATGGTGCGGGAGTCGGCGTGGCTCGCGACCTGGAACGCTATCCTCGCCGTGATGTTGTTCTTTATCACCCCGGTGATGACGTCAACCGAAGGCCTCTGGGTGGCGATGACCATGTGTATGCCCACGGCTCGCGCCTTCGCGGTCAGCCGGGTTATGGAATCCTCGACTTCCCGGCGGGCAACTATCATGAGGTCTCCCAGCTCGTCTATCACGATCACTATCTTCGGCATCGACTCTACCCCGCGGTCCTTCCCGGCAATAGCGTTGTAGTCGTCTATATGCACGACCTTCTGCCGCTGCAACTCCCGGTAACGCCGGTCCATCTCCCGCACGGCCCACGTAAGCGCCTTCGCAGCCGGCTCCGGTTCGTTGATCACCTCGCATAACAGGTGCGGCAGCCCGTTGTACCACGTGAACTCCACGTATTTCGGGTCTATCATTATGAACTTCAGCTGGTCCGGCCGGCACCGGAAAAGGAGGCACGAGACCAGTGAGTTTATGCAGCATGATTTCCCTGCGCCGGTCGACCCCGCCAGGAGCAGGTGTGGGAGCTGGGCGAGGTCCAGGAGGACCGGCCTCCCCGACATGTCCCTTCCGACCGCGACCGTCAACAAGTTGTGCGCGGCGGCAGGCTCGAGTTTGTCTATTATGTCCCCCAGCAGTACCGTGTCCCTGATGTGGTTGGGAACCTCTATGCCGATCGCCTGCCTGCCCGGGATCGGGGAGTAAATCCGTATGTCGGGGGACCCGAGCGCGTACGCGATGTCCTGTTCCAGCTCGGTCACGCGCCTGACCTTCTCGCCGGTCCCCACCTCCACCTCGAACAGGGACACCGTGGGCCCCTTGGAAACCTTCACCACTCGCGCGTCCACGTCCATGCTCTGCAGGGTCTGCTCGATCGCGCGCTTCCTCTCTTCGTAGCTCTTGCGTGAGAACGCCTTGGTCTCGCCGCGGTTGAGCAGCGAGGTCGGTGGGAGCTTGTACTTGCCGGACCCCGGCGTCTTCAGCCTCATCGCCAGCTGTCCCCCCGCACCCTCCTCGATCGCCACCGTCGGCGCCGGCGCGGCGGGATACACGCTGACGGGCTTTTCGGCTGCCGGGGCTTGCGGCCCGTGTTCTTCCTTCGGTGGTTTCTCTACAGGTTGAGTTTCCGGTTCGGTGCGTTCTTTCCGCCGCCTCCAGATATCGACGATCTGTTCTTCGAACGCCAGCACAAGGCCGGCGAAAAGTGCGGCGATCATGAAGACGTAAGCCCCGATCCCTCCGACCAGCTTGACCAGAGGCCACGCCACGATGGCTCCGATAAGGCCTCCCCCTCCGCCGGAAAGCCGCGCCGCTTCGAACATCTTGTCCGGAGGCACGGGTATCTCGAACATCGCAAGCGTGGAAACGGCCATGACCACGATTCCCAGCGCAAGTACGCCCGACCTCACCTCGGGCGTCTTGACGATAGACAGCACGGCCCCAGCGAAGAACACCAGCGGTACGGCGAATCGTCCCAGACCGAGGAGCCAGGCAAGCCCCTCCCTGACGCCCTTTCCCACGATACCCGCGCTCGATGGAGCAAAGATGCAAAGTGCCGTGAATATCCCTAACGCAAAGAAGATCGCCGCGAAAACCGCGCGCCTGCGTCCCGGCGTAAGCCTCTTCCGCTCGTCCACGCCACGTTTTTTCTCCGCGGCCTCACGGCTTTTCGCTCCCGCAGCCTTTTTCCGGCCTGTCGATTTCTTCTTCCTGGAACGGGTGGTCGTCCCTTTTGGGCGCGTCAAATCGCTTACCTCCAATATAAATTATTCTTTGGGGGAAGAACTGCACCTTTAGAAGAGACCCTGAGTGACCACTTCGACCGGAGCAGGGCTCTATCGCGGCCGGAGCTATCTATCCAGCATCTGCTCGAGTCCCACGGTCAGGCCGGGGAGCCCGCGCACGGCCTTGACGGCCGAGATAACACCCGGCAT
>JAZDPI010000154.1:0-7144 GCA_043797775.1 Candidatus Eiseniibacteriota bacterium | reverse complement strand
GACGACCTGGTAGCCTGCAAGCACACCTTCCCTCGCCGACTCTTCGATTCCCTTCTCCACCGCGGGTATGTACTTGTTGGGAATGGAACCCCCCACTACGTCGTCCACAAACTCGAACCCCTCGCCTCGTTTCATCGGTTCGATTCGTATCCAGACGTCGCCGTACTGGCCGCGGCCGCCCGTCTGCTTCTTGTATCTGCCCTGAACTTCCGCCTTGCCCTTTATCGTCTCTTTGTACGGGATTTTCGGTTTGGTGATCTCGACCTCGACTCCAAATCTGTCCTTCAGCTTGCCAATCACAACTTCCAGATGCAGCTCACCCATCCCGTTTATGATCGTCTGCCTGAGCTCGGGATTGACGACGACCGTGAAGGTGGGGTCTTCCTCCTTGAGACGGGAGAGTCCCGTGGCGACCTTCTCTTCATCACCCTTCGCCTTCGGCCTCAGGGCCTCGGAAAGAGCGGGGAGCGGGAACTGAATGCCGCCCAGCTCTATTGGGTCCGAATGCGAGCAAAGAGTATTACCGGTGGACGTGTTTCTGAGCTTCACGGCGGCTCCGAACTCCCCCGCTTTGAACGTGCCCACCTCGGCACGATCTCGCCCCTGAACTCTGTAGAGCTGTCCGATTTTCTCGCTGCTGTCGTGAGTCGAGTTCGTCACCTCCGAGCCGGAGTCGAGCCTTCCAGAGAACACTCTCATCAGCGAGAGCTCCCCAACGTGCGGCTCGGAAATGGTCTTGAAAACGAGCCCACAGAACGGTCCGTCGACGAGGGGCTTTCTTTCGATCTCCTTGTTGGTCCCCGGGACTTTGCCTTTTCTGGGGCCGCGATCGAGAGGAGACGGGAAAACGGTTGCAAGAAGATCCAGAAGCTGGTGAACCCCGATGTTCTTGTGCCCCGAGACGGCGCCGGCCGGGACGACCGATCTCTTTATCACACTTTTCCTGAGCCCTTCTATTATCTCGTCCTGCTCGAGCGTGCCTTTGTCCAGGTATTTCTCAAGCAGGCTGTCGTCGCCTTCAGCCACCCCGTCCATCAACTTCTCTCTGGCCTCCTCCGCCCGCGGCTTCGCCTCTGCGGGAATCTCCTTCAACTGTGTGAACTTCCCCTGGTCCGAGTACTCGTAGGCCTTCATCGAAATAACGTCGACGACCCCGGTGAAGGACTCGGCAGTGCCGATCGGCAGAATCACGGGGAGGACCCTTCGACCGAAGGACTCGCCGGCACCTTCGATGCACGCCCAGAAATCAGAGTGCTCCTTGTCCATCATGGTCACGCAAAGGAACACGGGGAGAGAGCTCTCTTCCATGTAGTCCCACACCTTCATGGTTCCCACTTCGACTCCGGCGGCTGCGCGTATCACGATCACTCCCGCGTCCGCGACGGCGAGCGCGCACTTCACGTCGCCAACGAAATCCGCGTAGCCAGGCGTGTCGATCAGGTTGAGGAGGCAGTCCATCCACTCCACGTGAGCGAGGGAAAGGGAGATGGTAATCTTCCGATGGATTTCCTCCGGAGAATAGTCGAGAACGGACGTACCGTCGTCGACCCTCCCGAGTCTCTTAGTGGCCTTGGCGGTGAACAGAATTGCTTCGCAAAGAGAGGTCTTGCCGGAACCCCCATGTCCCACAAGCACGATGTTCCTCAGATTGGCCACTTCGTGTTCTTTCAAAATTGCACCTCCACATTCTCACGGCAATCAAGGAGATTCGTACAAGAAGCGGGAAAAGCCCATGCGCAGGAAAATCTTAGCTAAACCCGGCTTGTGATGCTAACATACGGCCTGGAAGGGTGTCAAGGGCGCCCCTGCCCCGTGGTGGAGCCAAGGCGCGGGCGCCGGTCCGAGGAGGGGTCGCAGTCAGACAATTGAATCCCGCGTCTTGCCTTGACGGCCCGCGGCGGCGACAATAGAGTACGTCGGTACCCCTTCAGGAACGTATGTCTGTAACCCTTCGAGAACGTATGTCTGTACCTCTTCGAGAACGTACACCGGTGCCCGTTCGGGAACGTGCGTCGGTACCTCTCTTGCGAGCAAAGGAGACCCAGTGAGAGCTCCGGGACCACAGACGCCGGGACGGGATGCGCATCCCTGTGGACCGAGATCCCACGCCGCCATCATCACACGACTCTGTCCCTCGCTCTCAGTAATGCTTCTGCTCTCCCTCCTCTCTCTGTCTCTACCGTGCGCGTGCTCCTCTCCGCGCTCGACCGAGAAGGTTGAGCCCTCCGGAGCAGTGGACTCTTCGGCAACCAGAGCTGCTTGCGTTTTCGACTATTCTGTGAAGAGGGTGTATCCCCACGCCAGAGACGCCTTCACACAGGGCCTGGTCTTCGAAAGCGGCTTTCTCTATGAGAGTACAGGGGGACACGGAACCTCCAGCCTGAGGAAGGTGGAACTGGAGACAGGAAGAGTCGTCATGACCAAGAGACTCCCCGGCGAGTACTTCGCGGAGGGCCTCACAATCCACGGCAACAGACTCATACAGCTGACCTGGCAGTCACACAAGGGGTTTGTCTACGACAAGGCGACCTTCAGGCAGCTCCGTGAGTTCGGCTACCCCACGGAGGGCTGGGGCATGACTCACAACGATACCCATCTCATCATGAGCGACGGAACGGCGAGCTTGCGCTTCCTGGACCCGGAGACGTTTGCCGAAGTCAACGTCATCGAGGTGACGGCGGGCGGTGACGCCGTGCTCGGTCTCAACGAGCTGGAGTTCATAAACGGTGAGATCTACGCAAACGTCTGGCTCACGGACCAGATCCTCATTGTCTCGCCGATCACGGGTGAGGTGAGGGGCCGGCTCGATCTGACGGGGCTTCTTCCCCCCGAGGACAGGGCTCGGCCCGATGTAGACGTGCTCAACGGCATTGCCTACGACGCGGAGAACGACCGCATCTTCGTCACCGGAAAGCGCTGGCCGAAGATGTTCGAAATAGGAATCCGCCGGCAACCCTGAGATCACTGGAGGAGCAGCTCGAGCTCAATCTCGTCTCTGATGGGAACGCCGTCTATGCCGATGAGCGGGATTTCAGGCTTGAGGGGAGTTGCAGTCGCGTGGCCGCGGCCAACGCATGAGTCAGGTGGTCCAGGTGCAGGGCAGCGCCCCCCGGCTACTGACCTGTAGTGAGGGAAATGACGTTCTGGGCCTTGCCGAACCCGGTGATGGTATAGCCTATGTTCACGCCGGCCACGTTCTCGACTTCATACCCCGTCTCTCCAGCTTGGGCGGCCGGTCCCACCACAGGCTCTGTCGCATTGCTTGTGAAAGGATTCTTGAGCTTCTGCTGGCCCGGCAGAAGAGGCACGATGTCGTTCGCGATGGCAGCGTCCGTCCCGTCTGGGTAAATCCCTCCTGTCCCCGTGGCGTAGAGCTCCACGGCGAGCTGTACGCAGTGACAGTTCTCCTTGACCCTCGACTCTTTCGCTCTCACGGTCATGGTTATATAGTTGGGAATGGCGATCGCGGCCAAGACCCCCAACACTACCAGAACCACCGCGAGTTCGACTAGTGTAAATCCCTTCTCTTTCTCGCGCGTCTTCTGCATCGAATCCCACCTTCACCGCCCGCAGCCTCACAGTGATATGACTGTGGTCTTCGCCGCGGCATCAACCGGCAACGCACGCCCGATTTCTTCTCACATCTACAATCGGCAGTGAGATTCCCATACATTAGGCCGAATTACCGCCGCCTGCGGGGCCGAAGGAACGCAACGGTGCCGCCCCCCCCACACCGGAGCCGGCGGTAATTCGCTTGACAAATGCCCCGAATTGGCTGATTCTCTCTCTGTCTCTCTGTAACCTTGCCGGCGGTCTTGCATTCTCCTTAATCCCGCGGTCAACTGCCATAACTGGAGATGTGAAGGCCTGTTACGGCAGTGCGAGTGTTCCTGCAGACGCACGGACCGCGGTGTCCACTCTTCGCAGGCGAGGACCCGTCCTCAGAGAACCGGAGGTAACAAGGTGAAGATCGAAAAGCAGGTCAAAGGCGACGTCTCGATTCTTCGTTTGGATGGAGACCTGGTAGGAGGTCCGAACGCTCAGCTCGTTCACGACACCATAAAGCAGATCATCGCCGAGAAGAAGACCAAAGTTCTCGTCGACATGGGGAAGGTCGTTATCGTCAACAGCACGGGCCTCGGGATTCTCATAGCCGCTCTCACCAGCATGAAGGGTGCAGGTGGCGCTCTGAAACTTCTCAATGTATCGAAGAGGGTGGCAAGCCTCCTCATGGTTACGAAGCTGAACCTCATCTTCGAGGTTTTTGATGACGAAGAGAAGGCCCTAGCCAGCTTCGCCTAGCTCGGGCGTGTTCCCCCTTGGAGAATGGACCTCATTCTTTGCGCAGCCCGGCCCGCTGACGGGCGCCAGGCCACGACCTGTCCAGCCAACGCCCGCCCTGCTCGCCGTAGTCCATGTGACCGCGATGTGCCCCGTAAACTGTACCCGTAACGCCCACCCCCAGTGCACCTGAGGAAGTCTCCACCCCTTCTCACCGCTTCCCTCCGGCGGAAACCTTAATTCCCCTCCGACAGTCGTTCTCTCCCCATCCCCGTGCGCCGGTCCGGCTGGCCGGTACATCACACAGCGCCGGCCGCGCGCATTTTGAAGCCCCGTAGTCACTTACCGTAGGGCCTCTTTTGTCGTCACAAAAAGCTAAAGCATTTCGCGCAGATGCCGAAAAGTAGAGCGTGACGCTGCAACGGCTGAAAAATCACCTTCAAGTACCGTCACACAAGAGAAACCAGACCGGCCTGTCAGAGGCCGCGAGAATGCGGGCGGCAAGCGACGCCCGGGACGCGATTGTCAGACCATCCACACAGGGAAGGAGGTGAAAAAGAATGCGGAAATTCCACAGCCCCGTTGCTCTGTTCGCTCTGACCACCATGGTAGTTTTGTGTGCTGCCGGCACTGCGTTTGCTGCAAACCCCAGCGATATCTCTGTCACAGTCATGATCGAGAATCTCAGTGTTAGCACCACCGGACCCATCACGTTCGGAGTCGTAACAGCCGGTAGCGCGACAGTTTCTACTGTCTCGTCAACCGTCACGAACGATGGCAACGTTGCAGAGACCTACTCATTGAACCTCACGAATCCTGCTGGCTGGACGGCTGTCCAGGCGGCTCCTGGTAACGAGGAGTACTGCCTCAGCTCGATATTCAACGCTGCACAGCCCGCCGGCGGAGACTTCGACTACGCGGATCACGCTCTCAGCACTACTTCCACGTCATGCTCTGCGACGAAGTTTGCTGGAGACCAGACGGGCGAGTCCGTTCCGACCAGCGGCACAAGAAACCTCTGGTTTGAGTTCGAAGCACCCAGCGCCACAAGCGTCACGTCTCAGCAGGCAATCGTTGTAACGGTGACGGCGTCGGCAGCCTAACTGTCGATTCCTGACCTGCCGTGGGCCGCGTTGCGTTCTCAGCGCGGCCCACGTGCAGCATAAAAGGACAACCTCATGAGGAAACGTCTTCCGGTTCTCATCGCATTGTTGATACTGAGTCATCTACCCTCGGAGGCGCTCGCAGGAGGCTTAAGCACAAATCTCGGAGAGGTTCTGATTACCGGGCTGGGCCTCGGCGAGAGGTACAGCCTGAAGGAGCTGGCAAACATCCCTCTTTCGGTCGTGAACAGAGGTGAAGACAGTGTGCTGGTCAAGGTTCACGTGCTCGTACCTGATTCCGTCGAGTTGAGACGGGAAGCCGAGCCCATACCCAGCGTTGATTGGATAAGTCTCGAGAAGGATTCGCTGATCCTGGCTCCGGGCCAGATGGCGACGGCGGACGTCTTCATAGAGATTCCAAACGACACGACTTTCGCAGCACGGAAGTTTCAGGTGATTCTGTGGTCACGAACCGTGCCGGGCCCGGGGGTCTTCATAGCGTGCGGACTGAAGAGCAGAATCATCTTTTCGACGGCGGAGCTCGGGCCTGCGGACGACGTGCAGAAGAAGGATGCCATCGAGGATTCACAGAAAGAGACGAAGCGCCGGAAGGATCGGGATGGATAAGATGGCGTGTCCCGCCGGGGGAAGAGTCAGATTCGTTGTCACGGTGACGGCTTGCCTGCTGGGCTTTCTGCTGGTGGCGGGCGACTCATCCGAGTATCTGGGACGCGACGTCTCTGCGGCGGCCCCGTCCAAGTCTGGACGTTCCCAATCGGTTAAATCGGCGCAAACAAGCACCTCCACTATCATGCTCACGGTTGCGGTGGCTGCGGCAGGCGTGACGGTGAGACTGTACGACGAATACGCAAATCTCTTTCAGCAGACGGCACTGCTGACTCCTCCGGCGGTGGCCAGCCTGAGGACACCGGAGGGCGCGACAATCGAGCTCAGTGTGCCCGACGGCGTTTTCTCCGGCTCTGCGATAATCGACATCTACATGAAAGGGCGCACTGAAGTCAGACCAAAGATCCTCGAGGCAGACAGGAAAGCGATGGACAAGAGCGCCATACCGTTCGGCGACATCGGTGCGGTGGAATTCGTCGCCACCGCCCGGCCCGCAAGAACGGTCGCGATTTCACTTTCGTATCCCGCCGGCTCAAGTCCGGCACTGCTCAATAGTCTCAGGGCATACTACCTGGAGAAGAGGGACGAGATGTGGCTTCCGGTGGAGAGCTCAAGGCTCGACCCTGAGAACAGAACTGTGACGTTCGACGTGTCGAGCTTCGAGGTCTTCAGGTTGATGGCTGGCTCCGCTCACGACCTGAGGAGCGTCATAGTCTATCCGAATCCATTCAGGCCGCGCTCGGCAAAGGACAACGTGCTCAAGTTCATCGGCCTCACGGACAACGTGGAGATAAAGATCTTCACGCTGAACGGGGACGTCGTGTGGCGGAAGCACATCAGGTACACGGGCGGCGGTGCCACCTGGAACGGCACGAATCTGGAGGGCAGAGAAGTGGCCAGCGGGCTTTACGTATATCAGGTGACAAACGGGGACGGCGAGAAGGCGACGGGAAGGATATCGGTTATCTGGTGAGCGCGTGCCTCACGCTTGCGGGGGACGGCACGAACACCGGCGGCCCGCCGACCGGGTGACCCCCGGCGATGCGTGCGGGCAACATGTTTGGGGGGATGATTCGAACTGTGAGCTCTCCAATCAAAGTCAACTTGCAGAAAGCACTCCTTCTGTGCACCCT
>JAZDPI010000133.1:0-6786 GCA_043797775.1 Candidatus Eiseniibacteriota bacterium | reverse complement strand
CCGTCATCGACCCAGATTTGAAGTGGAGGGTGGACCCGGCCTCTTTCGCGTCGAAGTCGAGGAACACCCCCTTCAAGGGGTTCGATCTGATCGGAAAAGCCGTGCTCACGATCGTGGGCGGTGTGGTAGTGCACGAGGCTTAAGCCGATTACTGGTCTCGGTCCGATGCGTGGTTTCGGCCGGGTCTCCGGCCGGATCTGATCTGTGGTTCTGACGTAGTCCGTGATCATGGCGGGAAGAGAAGGTTCGCGCGAGGCGAGTTTGGCGACGAGAACGCTCACCGTATTCAAGACCGCTTCCGGCCGCCGGCGCAGGAACCCTGCGCGCGGGGCGCCTATGACCGGTGCCAGCGGTCCGCTCGGTGTAGCCGTAGGCAGGAACCCTGCGCGCGGGGCGCGGATACCGGCCGCGTTCTTGCAGAGGGCGGGTGTCCTTGCGGCGGCGTGCCTCCTGGCTTGTCTGATCTCATCCTGCGCCTATTACAACACGTTCTACTCCGCCAGACGCTACTTCAACCAGGCGATGAATGAAACACGGAAGGCGGAGGCAAGACCCGCTGCGGGCATTCCCCCGCAGGCCATCACGCTTCTGGATAAATCCATCGAGAAGTGCGCCAAGGTCATATCGTTTTATCCGAAGAGCAAGTGGGTCGACGACGCGCTTTTCCTGATGGGACGGTGTTATTATCACAAACGTGAATATGACAAGTCCCTCCGGAAATTCAGCGAGTTGGCCATGTACTATCCGAAGAGCCCCCTCGTCCGGGACGCTGAGTTCATGATCGGGATGTGTCACTTCGGGAAGAGGGACTACGACAAGGCCGCTCAGATTCTTCGGAAGTCCGTTGATGGTGCAGGAAGAGCCGAGAACAGGGAGACCGCACTCTTCACTCTCGGCGAGGCGTCTTTCGAGCGCAAGCATTACCGGCAAGCCCTGCCTCAGTACAGGCTTCTGACCGGAAAGAGGAAGAATTCGCCGCTCTACTTCAAGTCTCTTCTACGGATAGGAGAATGCTACTTCAACCTCGCCGCCTTTGACAGCGCGAGAACCAGCTTTTCCCAGGTGACAGGCCACAGCCCCGACGATGAACAGGTGATGAATGCCCTCGTAGAGATCGGGAATTCCTACACGGCTGAAGCCGACCATCGCGCCGCAATGGAAAGCTACGAGAAGGCACTTGCGCTGGCCAGCGACTTCGAGAAGAGGCCGGCCGTCAAGCTCAAGATTGCGTCTTCGGTCGCGGCCCAGGGAAAACACGAGGAGGCTATAGAACTCTACACGGAGATAGTGGACGAATTTCCCAGAACCATATACGCAAGCGAAGCGCAATTCAGGGTGGGCTACATCCGCGAGGTGTATCTCGAGGACTTTGAATCGGCAGGCCCTGCGTACGACAAGGTGAAGGATCACGCGCCGAGGTCCGAGTTCGCGTCACAGGCGGCCATTCGAAGCAAGGGGCTTGCCAGGCTCAAGGAGTTCAGCCAGGACATGGCGAGCTCGGAGGGGGAGAAGGCGGCGGAATCGGCCTTTCTCATGGCGGAGCTCTCGCTCTTTCAGTTGAACAACCCCGACAAGGCCGTCGAGAACTACCTCAGCGTGGAGAAGGGTTTCCCGGCGTCCGCCTTCGCACCGAAGTCTGCCTACGCCGCGGCGTACGTGTACCTCTACGTCAAGAAAGACACGGCTTCCGCAATCGCGACGTACCGGAGAATCGTCGAGCGCTTTCCCAGGACTGAGTATGCGAGCGCGGCGCGAGAGGTCGCCAGAACGCTGGGGATTGAGCTGCCGGAGGAGCCGGCACCGGTGGAAGAGGCTCCTGGGGCCGCAGCCGGGCCTGACACGGTTGTGGCGCCGGGTGTGGGGGCAGGAGCAACGCCCGATGCAGTTGCGTCGCCTGACACGGCAGCAGCCTCGGACAGCGTTTCGGTCCCGAGCACGGAGGCAGTGCCGGATACGCTTGTGGCGCCCGGCACGCCCGCAACGGCCGGTACCCTTACCCCGCTGGACATGGCGGCGCGGCCGGACACGAGCGACGGTCAGAAGATGAAATCGGACCTGAGCGAGGAGATTGTCTCTGAAGAAGTCCAAACCGACACCACGCGGTCAGAAGAGCGCGACAGGGAAAGGGCTCCCTAAGGCCGCAGACGGCCGGAGAAGCCTGCCGGCCGCGAGCGGGGCCCAGACCCGGCAGAGCCGGCCGGTCGAGACGACTGCGGAAATTCTGTCCAACACGCGGCTCGCGGAGAACGGTTTTCTCCTGACCCTCCGCGCGGGTGTCCCCGCGTGTCTGCCGGGTCAGTTCGTGATGCTCGGTCTTCCCGAGTCGTCGCAGGTTTTCCTGAGAAGACCCTTCAGCGTTCTCGATCACGAAGTCGGAAAAGACAGACTCCGGCTCTTCTACTCGGTTGCGGGGAAGGGTACCGGAATTCTCTCCGAGCTGTGCAGAGGCCAGGAGCTCCCCCTGCTTGGTCCTTTAGGGAGCGGCTTCCCGGACAGCCGGAAGCCGATCCTCGTCCTGGTCGGGGGAGGCAGGGGTGCGGTACCTCTCGTGTTTCTGGCGAACCGTGGAGGCGCCGGGAATAAGATGCGGGGCTCGAGGAGAGTGTTTCTGCTCGTCGGGGCCAAGAGCCGGGGTGAGCTTATTCCGCCTGGGCTGGCCAGGGCGTCGAAGGTGTTCGTCTCAACCGAGGACGGCAGCGCGGGTAAGAAGGGCGTGGTCATCGATCTGCTTGAAAGCGTGTCCTCCTCCCCGGATTTCAGGTGGTCGGACGTCCAGCTTTTCGGCTGCGGGCCCGCCGGGATGCTTAAAGCTTTGTATGAAATAGCCGCTGTAACACGTATCCCCTATTGCGCTTCGCTCGAAGCCAGAATGGCGTGCGGCTTGGGAGTCTGTCACGGGTGTGCAGTCAAGAGCAGCGGCTCGGGTTACCTTCTCGTATGCCGGGACGGCCCGGTTCTTGACTCGACGGCCATCGATTGGGAAACCTACTCATAAACAAGTTGGCGTTTGGGTCTCAAGTGATTTGACATGGGTATGAAAGCGCAATCTGCCGGCTCGAAGCCGGACCTCTCAGTCAGGCTCGGCTCTGTCATGCTCAGAAACCCGGTCATGCTCGCGTCGGGGTTGGCGGGGTACGGTGAGGAGCTCAGCGGCATCATCGACCTGCGGCAGGTGGGCGCTGTGGTGACGAAGACGCTCACTCTCAAGCCCTGCGAAGGCAACCCACCGCCGCGCCTCGCAGAAGCTTCGTCCGGCCTCATCAACAGCATCGGCCTCGCGAACATGGGCGTGCACGCCTTTGCTTCGGGCCCATTGCCCAGGCTTAAGGCGATCGGCACGAACCTCGTGGTGAGCGTGGGAGGGTTCTCGTTTCTCGAATACGTTCGCGTCGCCGGCGTCCTGGAGAAGGCCGGTGGGTTTGCCGCTCTGGAACTGAACGTATCCTGCCCAAACGTGAGCCGGGGCAGTGCGCACTTCGGTTCATCACCATCCAAGGCCGCGCGGGTGGTGAGAGGAGTAAGGGGGGTCACGGGACGTCCTCTCATCGTGAAACTCACACCCAACGTGACAGAGATATCCGAAGTGGCGAAGGCCTGTGTCGCTGAGGGTGCAGACGCTCTCACCGTGTGCAACACCTTCAGGGCCCTATCAATCGACCTCAACACCCGCAGGCCCGTTCTCGGAGGCACTCACGGAGGGCTCTCAGGACCGGCGATCAAGCCGCTTTCGCTCGCCAAAGTGTGGGAAGTCGCGAGCGCGGTTGACGTGCCGATCGTTGCGTGCGGAGGCATCTCTTCGGCCGCAGACGCACTCGAGTTCATCGTGGCCGGAGCCTCGGCCTTCCAGGTGGGAAGCGCGCTTCTGCAGGACTTCAGAGTCCCGCAGCTGATCTTGGATGGGCTCATTCAGTACTGCACGGACGAGGGAATCGACTCTCTTGCTTCGGTAAGGGGTTCGCTGGAGATCCGGCATTCCGCGCAGCGGCACCCGTCCACCCCTCGGGGCGAGCGCAGGAAAGTGAAAGCACGCGTTTAGGAAGCACGGAAGGAAGAGGAAGAAAGTGAAAAGGGTCGTCGGTGCCGGACAGAAGCTCATAGTCGCTCTGGATTTTCCGGTGGAGAAAGAGGCTCTCTCCGCGGTCGATAGGCTCCTGCCGGAGGTCAGCTTCTTCAAGGTCGGAGCGGAGCTGTTCGTGGCCTCAGGCCCCTCCGTGGTCACAAGAATCAAGGAGAGGGGAGCCGGTGTTTTTCTCGATCTCAAGTTCCACGACATACCGAACACAATGAAGGGGGCAGTGGCTTGCGCGACGAGGCTCGGTGCTGATATTATTAGCGTTCATATCAGCGCCGGGCAGGAAGCCCTGAAGAGCGCGAGCGAGGCAGTCCGGGAAGCGTCTGTCTCGCTCGCAGGAGAGCCTATACTTGCCGGCGTCACTGTGCTTACGAGCCTGGAGAGCCGGGAGGAAGCCCCGGGTGGCGAGGCGACGCGTCCGGGCGTTGCGGCGGCGGTCCGGTCGGAGGTCGTCAGACTGGCCCAGCTCGCAGTCGCGGGCGGGCTCACGGGAATCATCACTTCCGTCAGAGAGGCGGGAGAGGTGCGCAGGACTCTCGGGCCGGGCGTGGCAATAATCACGCCGGGAATCAGGCTCTCGGCGGGAGTCGACGATCACAAGAGGGCAGGGACTGTGGGCGACGCGCTCCTTGCCGGAGCCGACTTTCTCGTGGTCGGCAGGCCCATCACCAAGGCGGAAGATCCGAAGAACGAGGCGCTGCGGTTTCTTGACGAGATTTCCCGGGCGGCCGGAGCGATGTGATCTGGAGTCAGCGTGAGGGAACATTAGTAAACACGAGCCGACGGAAGCGGACAGGAGCGGACAGGAGCGGACAGGAGAGCGGAGGCCCAGATGAAGATACTAATAACCGGGATCACGGGGTTTGCCGGTAGCCACCTCGTCGACCACTGCCTCACCAGGGGCGGCGCGGAAATCTGCGGGATTCAACGCTGGAGAAGCAGGACGGAGAACATCGAACACTGCCTGGACCGTTTCTGCATGTACGAGTGCGACGTGAGAGACGCTTCCTCCGTCCGGGACGTGATCGAGGAAGTGAGGCCGGACTGGATCTTCCACCTTGCCGCCCAGAGCTTCGTGCCTACCTCCTGGAAGGCTCCGACGGAGTCCCTCACCACGAACGTGCTCGGGGAGCTCAACCTCTTCGAGGCCGTCAAGAAGACGGGGCTCAAGCCCAGAATTCAGATCGCCGGTTCCAGCGAGGAATACGGAATGGCCTATCCGGAGGAGCTTCCGATCAGAGAGACCAATCCCCTGAGGCCACTCAGTCCGTACGCCGTCAGCAAGGTCGGGCAGGACCTCCTCGCCTATCAATACTTCATGAGTTACAGAATGGACGTGGTGAGGACGCGTGGATTCAATCACACCGGACCCAGAAGGCCTCCGGTCTTCGTTTGCTCGGATTTTGCCAAACAGATCGTCAGCATAGAGAAGGGCAGGCGCGAGCCCGTGATTCACGTGGGCAACACGGATGCAATCCGAGACTTCACGGACGTCCGGGACATGGTCCGAGGTTACTGGCTTGCCTTGGAGAAGGGACGGCCCGGAGAGGTCTACAACATCTGCTCGGGCACGGGAAGGAAGATATCCGACGTGCTTGACATGCTCATAGAAGCGAGCGGAGTCAAGGTCAAGATCGTGAGGGACGAGCACAGGCTCAGGCCTTCCGACGTCCCCATCCTTGTCGGGGACAACTCCAGATTCGAGAAGGAAACAGGCTGGACGCCGCTCATACCGTTTGAACAGACACTCAACGATTTACTTGATTTCTGGCGCAAGAAAGAGTGAAGAACCGCGTTCTTATAACCGGTGCTCTCGGCTTTGTGGGAAGGCACCTGTACGGAGAGCTGGAGTCCTCGGGTCACGAGACCTGGGGGTCCGATATGCCCCAGGTGTGCCGGCAGAGTGAACCCCCGTTCGACTCCCGCAGGCTGAGACCCTGCGATGTCACGAACATCGATGCAGTCGCCGGTGTTCTCAACGACGTGAAGCCTGACTCGGTGGTTCATCTGGCGGCCCAGAGCTCGGCGTTCAAGGCGCTGAGTGAGCCCAGAGAGACTTTCACCACGAATTCCCTGGGCACACTGAACCTGTTCGAGGCAGTGCGGAAGCTTCGTCCCGACTGCAGGGTGCTCGTCGTCGGCTCGGCGGACATATACGGTCCTCAGGCCCGGTCCGGTCTGCTCACGGAAGAGGCGCAGATTGTTCCCGTCTCTCCCTACGCGCTCAGCAAGGCGGTTCAGGATCTGATGTGTGTCCAGTACTGCAGGAGTCATGCCGCAAATGCCGTGAGGACGCGGTCGTTCAATCACACCGGCCCCTTCCAGACGACCACGTTTGTGCTGCCGAGTTTCGCGTCACAAATTGCCAGGGCCGAGGCGGGGCTCTGCGAGCCCGTGATCGAGGTGGGGAACCTCGAAGTTGTCAGGGACTTCTCCGACGTCAGGGACGTCGTGGCCGCATACAGATTGATCCTCGAGAGGGGGAAGGCCGGTGAGGCGTACAACGTGTGTTCGGGAAAGGGGCGCGAATTGCGCGAGCTTCTTGAGATCCTCACGTCTCTCTCTAGAGTCAGGATCTCCGTCAAGCGGAGTGAGACACGAATGCGTCCTGTTGACATTCCGTATCTGGTAGGCGATAACTCAAAGTTGCGTTCTCACACCGGCTGGGAGCCGCGTTACGAGATAGAGAAGACTCTTGCGGAGCTCCTCGAGCA
>JAZDPI010000109.1:0-8206 GCA_043797775.1 Candidatus Eiseniibacteriota bacterium | reverse complement strand
CCTGTGAATGGAGACCCCCCTGCCCCTCGTTATTATTCCGGTTATCTTGTCGCCTGGAATGGGCTCACAGCAGTGCGCAAACGACACCATCAAATTGGAGATCCCCTGAATCCTCACGCTGTGCCCGCGCCGCTCCGCAAGCTCGCGCAGCCTCTCTATAGGCAACGCCCTCTTCATTCCTCTCTTGGGGAGCGGCGCAATCCTGGCCACGACGGTTTCCGCGCTCACTTCCCCCACCCCAATCGCTGCAAGAAGCTGCTCCCCAGACTGGTATCCCATCGTCTGTGATATCTCATCGAGCTCGTTCGGCAGCTTCAGTCGGTGTTTCTTGCCTTCTCTCTCCAGTATCTCCTTTCCGAGCGCAACGCTGTCGTCCTGCCGGGCCTGCCTCAGCCAGTGCCGGATCTTGCTCCGCGCACCGGGACTCTTGACTATCTTGAGCCAGTCTTCACTCGGTCTGGCTGAAGGCGAAGTGACGATTTCAACGGTGTCACCGCTCTCCAGCACGTGTCTGAGCGGCACCAACCTGCCGTTCACCCTGGCTCCGACGCAGCGATGCCCGACGCCGCTGTGGACGGCGTACGCGAAGTCGATCGCCGTCGAGCCCCTGGGTAGGTGCTTCAGGTCTCCCTTGGGCGTGAACACAAAGACCTCGGCGTCATAGAGAGACTCGCGCACGAAACTCATAAACTCCTCGGGATCACTCATACCTTCCTGCCACTCGGTCGCTTGCCTCAGGAGCTCGCGCGCCTTCTGCAACTCCCCGCCGACCTCTACACCCTCTTTGTAGGAGTAATGGGCTGCGATTCCCAGCTCGGCAGTCCTGTCCATCTCCCTGCTCCGGATCTGAAACTCGACCATCTCACCCTTGGAGCCAAACACGGTCGTGTGCAGACTCTGGTACATGTTGCTCTTCGGGGTTGCAATGTAGTCCTTGAATCTGTCGTGCACCGGAGGATACAAGTCGTGCACGATGCCCAGCACTCTGTAGCAATCGGCCTTGTTAGTCGTGACTATCCGGAGTCCGATCAGATCGTAGATCTTCTCGAACGGGTACCCGTGCTCAGTCATCTTCCTGTGTATGCTGGCAAAGTGCTTGGGCCTCCCGACGACTTCGGCCTTGACTCCCGCGGTGGAGAGGCGCTTGCCAACGGCGTCGCGTATTTCCTCCACGTACCGCTCGCGTTCCTCTCTCGCCTGCGCCACCTTGTCTGCTATCTCCCTGTAGAGCTTCGGCTCGAGATACTTGAACGCCAGATCCTCGAGCTCCCACTTGAGCTTCCAAATGCCGAATCTGTGAGCCAGCGGCGCGTATATGTCACGAGTTTCCTCAGCCGTCTCGAAGATCCTCGTGCTGTCAAGAGATCCAAGCGTGCGCATGTTGTGGAGTCTGTCGGCCAGTTTTATCAGGACGACCCTGACGTCGGCCACCATGGAGAGGAGCATCTTCCGGAAATACTCTACCTGCTCGATCTCCTTTCCTCGGAATCTGAAACCGGCAATCTTCGTGACTCCGTTGACGAGGTGGGCCACCTCTTCTCCGAACCCCGCGCCGATTTCCTCAAGGGACACGCCGCAATCCTCTACGACGTCGTGAAGAAGCGCCGCACACAACAGCGACGTGTCCATTCTTCTCTCAAGAAGGTCTATGAGTATCTTGGCGACTTCGACGCAGTGTGTGACGTAGGGTTCCCCCGACTTCCTGAGCTGCCCCCTGTGGGCGGCCTCAGAAAGCCTGAAGGCTCTCTCCGCGGGCTCGATGCTCACCCGCGGGCTTCTGGTCGTCACCTGCTCAAGAAGCCCGGGCAGAAGGTCTTCTGTTTTCTGGGGAACTCTCTCCATATTTCACTCGTCGGCAGGATCACCCGGCGGGCGCAGACCGGTGCACGGACGAGAATACTCGGTCCGTCGCAAACCGCGGGTCACGTGAGGGCTCCGGCGCAGAGAACTTCAGGGACCCTTGACGTCCCTCAGCTTGAGCTGCAGCTTGCTTCTCCCCTGCCAGCTTGTCAACCAGGGTACGTGCGCGAGCGAAATGTCGCCCCCGGAACACGCGACCTCTTTTTCAAGATAGCCAAGATTGAAGCCTATACACTCGGCGAAGAAGCTGCCCTGTTTCACGGACAGCTTCAGATGGTTTCCGCCTCCCACCAGACACCTGTCCAGCACCTGAATCCGGCTCGTCACGAAAACGGGCTCCGGGTTGCCGACGCCGAAAGGCGCAAGCTGTTCGAGCAGCCCGGCCAGCTCCTCGCTCAACTCGGAAAGATGCAGTTCGTAGTCCAGATAGAGCCTGGGAGTCACGTCGATTCCCTTCAGTGCTTCGTGAACGAGGGGCAGAAACGCCTCTCTGAATCCCTCCAGATTGGACTTGCTGAGAGTTATGCCTGCGGCGTAACTGTGTCCGCCGTAACCCGTGAGCAGGTGCCGGCACGTCGAGAGAGCTCCGTACACGTCGAATCCCTCGACACTCCTGCACGACCCACGAGCGCTCTCACCCTCGACCGAAAGCAGGACCGTCGGCCGCCTGTACCGCTCCGCCAGCCGCGAGGCGACTATCCCCAGAACCCCGGGGTGCCACCGCCTCGACCAAAGCACGATGCCTGACGGAATGTCGCTTCCATAGGTCTTCTCCAGCTTGCCGACCGCCTGGCGCAGCGTCTCTTCGTCTACCTGCCTTCTGCGCACGTTGTCGTCCTCGAGCCCTTCCGCGATCGCCATCGCCTCGTCGACGTCCTTCGAGAAAAGCAGCCTTATGCCTGACTCCGAGTCGCCCATTCTTCCAGCGGCGTTGATGCGAGGCGCAAGGATGAACGCGACGTGCTCGCTCTCGATTTTCTTCCCGCTCAGGCCCGACAACGCCTTCAAGGCCTCAATCCCCGGCTTCTTGCTGGATTCAATCGCTTGCAGGCCGAGACGTGTGAAAACACGGTTCTCTTCGGTCAGGGGAACGACGTCCGCGACCGTTCCCAGTGCCACGACATCCAGATCCTGATCGAGGTTCCGTGATGTCTCCGCTCTCGACATCGCGAGAATCGCCTGGATGAATTTGTAGGTGACACCGACTCCAGCAAGATCTGCGAAGGGATAGGTGGAGTCCTCACGCTTAGGATCTATGACCGCGCAGGCTTCGGGAAGCTCCGACGCAGGTTCGTGGTGGTCGACTACGACGACGTCTATCCCGAGAGAAGTCGCCGCCTTCACCTCCTGGACGGCGGTAATACCGTTGTCCACGGTTATGATGAGCCCCGCGCCTATCTTCTTGGCAAAAGACACGCCCTTCTCTGAAAGACCGTACCCCTCCCTGAGCCTGTGAGGAATGATGTACTGAACGTCGCCTCCCAGCTCTCGCAGGAAAGACGTGAGAAGAAACACGGACGTGATTCCGTCCACGTCGTAGTCGCCGAAAATCACAATGCGTTCCTTCCGGCGGATGCTTGCCAGAACCCTCTCCACGCCCTTCTCCATGTCAGCAAGAAGGAAGGGATCGTAGAGGAAGGAGAGCGAAGGTTTGAGGAACCGCTGAGCCTTCTCGGCATCCGATATACCCCTCGCCGCCAGTATCGAAGCGAACGCGCGAGGCACACCCAGGTGCGAGGAGAGCTCATTCACGGCCTCGACGGACGGCACCGAAGGTCTGACCCACCTGGGTCTTGTTGCTCCCAGGACTCCCCTGTTTCTCGCAAAGTACTGCAACGGAGATTCCTCCGACGTTCACGATCGCCGCTCAACGAATCTCGCCCCCGTGCTGATTCTGCCGGGCGGCTTAACACGAAGGCCGTTCAAAGCCTGGTAAACAATAGCCGGAGGAAGCCGTAAGCCGGGTTCTGTCGGCCCCGTCGCGAAGATTCCTGTCTGCTCGTAGGCGCCCGTTTCCGAACACGAGCGAGCAAACCAGATCTGGCAGGGTCGCGGTGACCATTTGTCTGGGACGCGTGTTACCACGCGCCTCTAGCAACCTACCCGAGAGTATGGCGAGGCGGGCCACCTCTTCTCTCCTATTCGGTCTTGCTCCGGGTGGGGTTTGCCAAGCTGTCGACGTCGCCATCGACACTGGTGAGCTCTTACCTCACCTTTTCACCCTTGCTGAGGGCTGACGCCCTCAGCGGTCTATTTTCTGTGGCACTTTCCTTGGGATTTCTCCCACTGGGTGTTACCCAGCACCCTGCCCTACGGAGCCCGGACTTTCCTCGGGAAGCGAAACGTGTTCGACCTTCCCCGCGGTCACCTGGCTTCCACCGGCAAAGCCATTCTAGCACGGAATCCGGCGACAGGCAAGGGATTCTAGGTGGGGGGCGAGTTCAACATGCGGGCGGTCTCGAGATCGGCGGCCTCGCTTTCGACTGTGGGGCGCGTCTCGCGATCGGTCTGCCAGAGGAAATCGTCGTTGATCTGCCCGGTGCGAATCAGATACTCCAGTTGCTTCAGGCGCGTGAAGCGGCGACTCATGAACATGTCTTCCGAAAGCTCGACCCTTCCGAAGAGCGTGAGCAGTTCCTCTGCGCCCTTTCTGGCGTCCCAGCTGCACGAGAACGCAGGCAGGTGTTCCCTGATCTTCTCGAAAGACACGCGGTAGCTCCGATTGTCTCCTCCGCTCGGCCCAAAACTCGTCGTACATCCGGGGAAGACAGAAGCCACCACCTCCGCGACCTCCCTCACGCGGTAGTTGGCCGCCGGGTCGCCCACGTTGAGGATTTGGCAGTGCACCGCCTCCCGAGGAGCCTCCAGTGCGTGCAGTATCGCCTCACAGATATCTCGCACATGCACAAGCGGTCTCCACGGCGTGCCGTCACTGAACATGCGTATCTCGCGTGTGGTCCAGGCGTATCCGGCCAGATTGTTCAGAACAAGGTCGAAGCGCATGCGAGGTGAGGCCCCGTACGCTGTCGAGTTCCTCAGAAAGACGGGGGAGAAGTGGCGGCCGGCAAGTCTGGACACGTCGCCCTCCACGAGGACCTTGCATTGCGCGTAGGTGGTCTGCGGGTTCACCGGGGAGCTTTCTGTTACGACGCCTGCGTCCGCAGCTCCATAGACACTGCAGGATGACGTGTAGACGAACCGTGCCACTCCGGCTTCCCTGCAGGCCCGAGCCAGATTCACCGTCCCGGCGTGGTTGATGTCGTGGGTGACCTCGGGTCTCAACTGTCCGAGCGGATCATTCGACAGCTCCGCAAGATGCACCACGGCATCACAACCCTCCACATCACGCGCCCTCAGAGTCCGAACGTCTCTACGAAGGCAAGCCGGAATCTCGGCCGCGTCGGCACGAAAAAGACAGCCGTCCGAGTAGTAGCCGGTGTCAAGACCCGTCACCTGGTGTCCCGCCGCCAGAAGCCGGGGACCCAGCACAGACCCTATGTACCCTTCCGAACCGGTGAGGAAAGTTTTCACTGGGCTCCCCCCCAACGGCCAACCGGAGTCACGCGGAGCAAGATTCTCTCCAAAGGACGCCTGCGAAACTGCTCCTGACTTCCAACGCCAGCATTACCAGCGCCGACTCCCGCTTTCAACCTCTATCTCACCGTGAGAAGTCGAAAATCACAATGTGCCAGTAGATAGTCGCCTGTCAGAATCCGGGCCCTTCCGGTCTCTCCGCGCCGGGAACGCCCCTCCGGCGCGGAAGCGGACTTCCCGCCGAAGGCTCCGATTCGGGACGCTCCGCCTTTTCGCTCTTCTGTCTCCCCTTGAGGTATCCCTCGACCGCCTCGTTGGCCAGCAGGTCCGCCTCCCTGTTCGCCCTTCTCTCGACGTGCTCGAACTTCACGGAAGAAAAACCTCTGGACTGCCTCTGTGCCTCCGCGAAGAGGAGCTTGAGTTTCTCGTCCTTCACCCTGTAAAGGCCCGACATCTGCTTCACCACGAGCTCGCTGTCCGTGACTACAGTGATTTCCTCGGCGCCGAGCCCCGCCGCCTCGCGCAGGCCCTCGATCAACGCGGAGTATTCCGCAACGTTGTTCGTCATGCTCCCCAGATAGCGCGACTTTCTCAGAAGGATCTTCCCGTTCGCATCCTTAACAAGGACCCCGCAGCCCGCGTGCCCGGGGTTGCCCCTCGCGCAACCATCGACGAAGACGGACACGGGACCGGGCCCGTTTGGCCAGAGCTCTTCAGTGATCCGCATTCCTGGCTCCTTCGTGAGAGACTCTCATCGCTCGAGGGGCGACCGCAGTGACATCACATTTCTGTCCGCCGTCCTATTGGCCGCTCTCATCGACCCAGACGAGAATTCTCCCGCAGGTCTCACACAATATGACCTGGGTTCCCTTTCGTATTTCGTTCACCGTTTGCGGAGGGAGGTTCGTGAAGCAGGCACCGCAAGCCCGGTTCCGTACGAGGGCGATGGCCACTCCGTCCTTGCCCCCCACGATCCTCTCGTACCTGGACCGCACCTGGTGGCCGAGTCTCGCCAGAAGAGACTCTCTCTCCTCCGTCACGACCTTCATCTGGTGCCGGGCGTCCTCCAGCCTCTGCTCGAGCTTCCGTTTCTCCTCGGCCGCGAGCGCTTCCTCGGTCGCTATCTTCGCCTCGAACTCTCTGATTTCCTTCGTGGAGCTCTCCTCCTGCTCCATGAGTTCGATGATCTCGCCTTCGACGTGCGAACGCTTCTCCTTGAGAAGGGCTATTTCGTGAAGTCGAGCCTGATACTCCTTGTTTGTCTTTACTTCAAACTGCTTGAGCTCGAACTGGCGTATCTTCTCCGAGAAATCGTCCGTGTCCCGTTCTCTTGCCCTCCGCTTACCCTTCGTCTCCTCGATCCTCGCGCGCCTCCCGGCAAACTCCTCCCTCAGAAGCTCGATCTTCCTCGTGAGCTCCGCGATCTGCTCTGGAATCGTCCCCACAGCCCTCCTCAGACTCCTCACGCTCGCGTCCACGATCCTGAGGCTGACAAGAACGGCAATCTCTTCCGTCATTTACTCGACCAGCTCCTTCTGCGGATCTCGAACCCGCTCCCCGATTCTCCCGGCAGGACCACCACACCCGCCCTAAAAGCAAACGAGGTGTGCAGTGAACTGCACACCTCTTCCACACCAAGGCTCTGCCTTGAGAGCCATGATTTACAGATCAGCCGACCCCATTCAGACAGATGTGACTCCTCTACAGTGAACGAGCGAGTGCGTGCCCTGCAGCCACGCTGCCACAGCCGCACCGCTGCTTCTCTTCTCGTGGTGGGCGGAACAGGGCTTGAACCTGTGGCCCCCGGCTTGTGACGCCGGTGCTCTCCCAACTGAGCTATGGGCCCGCGTTGACTTCGTAAACTAACACACGGGCACGGAACCCGTCAAGGCCTCAGGCCTCCGGGCCCACAGCCGGCTCTCGTCTATCCGAACCGCCGTGCCGGCAATTCTGCGCGGCAAGCGACTGCGCGCCTCTCAAGGCGCCATCTCCATGTAGGCCCTAAGCCGCCTGCTTCGCGTCGGGTGCCGGAGCTTCCTGAGCGCCTTGGCCTCTATCTGCCTTATGCGCTCCCTGGTCACGTTGAAAAACGCTCCGACCTCCTCCAGAGTCCTCGGGCAGCCGTCCTCGGTCAGCCCGAAGCGAAGCCTTATAACTTTTGCCTCGCGCTTGCTCAGAGTTTCGAGCACGTCGTTCACCTCGTCCTTGAGCATGGAATACGTCGCCGAGCGGGCAGGCGAGACGACGCTTGTGTCCTCGATTATGTCTCCCAGACTGCTGTCGTCGTCTTCGCCCATCGGCCTATCCAGCGAGACGGGCTCCTGCGAAGCCTTGAGAATGCTCTTCACCTTGTCCAGCGGATATTCCAGTTTCTCCGCGATTTCCTCGGGCGTGGGCTCGCGGCCAAACTCCTGCACCAGCCGTCTGGAGGTCCTCATCACCTTGTTGATGGCCTCTATCATGTGCACGGGCACGCGGATGGTCCTGGCCTGGTCGGCTATGGCCCGTGTGATGGCCTGCCTTATCCACCAGGTGGCGTACGTGCTGAACTTGTAGCCTTTTCTGTAGTCGAACTTGTCCACGGCCCTCATCAGCCCGCTGTTTCCTTCCTGGATCAGATCCAGAAACTCAAGACCCCTGTTCGTGTAGCGCTTGGCGATGCTTATCACCAGCCTGACGTTGGCCTCTATCATCTCTTTCTTAGCCCTGTCTCTTAACCTCTCACCTTCCTTTATCTGCTCCACGACGAACATGAGGGATTCCCGGGACATCTTGGCCTCAAGCTCGACTCGTCTCACTTTTCTCTTGCTGT
>JAZDPI010000095.1:0-7178 GCA_043797775.1 Candidatus Eiseniibacteriota bacterium | reverse complement strand
TCGGGCGGATCGTCTCCGAGGGCCAGAACTGCCAGAAGGTGAGCGTCATCCTGCTGTCTTTCGTGCAGCTCGGAGCGAGGGAAAGAAGCCCGAGGAAGAGCGCCAGGAATAGCGCCGAGAGCCCCGCGCGCCTATTTCTTCTCATGGGTGTGTGTCCTCTTGCGGGGGCATGTGCGCTTCAGGGCCTGCCTGACGAATCCCGAGGACTGCTCGAGAAGTCTCCCGGCAGCCTTCGCGTCCACGCCTCCCTCTATCATCACGATGGCCTTCTTGACACTGCCGCCTGCTCTCCTCAGGGATTCTCCTGCGGTATCGTAGTCCACGCCCGTCACTATCATCACGACCCGCTTTGAGCGCTCGACGAGTTTTCGACTCGTCGCCATGAGGTCGACCATCATGTTTTCGAAAACTTTGCCCATCTGAATCATGGCGGCCGTCGTAATCATGTTGAGCACCATCTTCTGGGCAGTGCCCGCCTTCATCCGGGTGGAGCCCATGATGACTTCGGGGCCGACCTCGGGACAAACGGCAACGTCCACCGGGAAATCAATCCCCGAGCGAGGATTACACGTGACGTAAACCGTCTTGGCCCCCCTCTTTCTCGCCTCGCGCACCGCGGCCTTCGAGAAGGGAGTGCGCCTGCTGGCGGCGATCCCGACCACAACGTCGTTCCGTCCCACCCTCAACTCACGCATGGCACGTCTGGCTTCGTCTTCCCTGTCCTCTGCGCCCTCCACCGCACGGCGGAGCGCCCGCCTCCCTCCCGCGATCACTCCTTGAATCATCTCCGGTTGCGTTCCAAACGTGGGAGGACACTCGGCCGCGTCGAAGACTCCTGTGCGTCCACTGGTACCGGCCCCAACGTATATCAGGCGGCCGCCCTTCCTGAGCGCCTTCACGACCAGCTCGACCGCAGCGGCGATGTGCGGAATCTCTCGCTCCACCTTATACGCGATAGATTTGTCTTCTTCGTTTATGATTCTCAACACGTCACGAAGTGAGCACTTGTCGATTCCCATCGTGCAAGGATTGCGCTGCTCCGTGACGAGTGAAAGCAGTTCCAGAAACACCGCTTTGTTCTTGTCGGTTCTTCTCTTCATCGGCTGGAAACGGAATACTCTGTTTCGTCGTGGCGAGCGACGGAGGCGGCTAAGAAACCGGCGCCTCTCTCCTGCCGGAACTCCAATGTGTACGTCGCGAACAACGGACGGAGGCTAGCAGAACTAGCGGGCAAGCACAATCTTCTGAACTCTGATTTCCCGTTCACACCGCAGGGAGCAGAGATAAACTCCTGATACGACGGGATTGCCGTTCTCGTCTGTTCCGTCCCAGGTTGCCACTCCGGCGAGCGGTGCGCCGGTGGTGCGTCCCTTCTGCAGAATTTTCACAATCCTACCAGCAGGTTCAGAGATTGCAAGGACGTAGTTGGAGGGCCTTGCTGTAGCGGTGACGGTGAACGGGATGTGCGTTACGGGGTTGAACGGATTGGGGAAATTCCGACCCAGGAACACGGAGTGAGAGGCGACGGGCCCTTCGGGAGCCGAAACGATCGCCGTATCAAGCTCCGCCAGTGAGGCCATCGATGCTACCGCCAGCCTCGTGACGTCGGCGGCAAACGGTATCGTCAGGTGGTCCACGGTGTCCGTGGTCCTGTGGTAGTAAGGATTGGTCTGGTAGCCCGTCTCGATTCCACACAGGGCGCTGTACCCTCTGTCCCAGAAGGAGGAGTGATCGCTGTATCGCATGGTACCGTCAATCCTCCTGGACACGGCCAATTCCGGCACGAAGCTGTCTCTCACGGCAATGCAGTAGTCAACCAGCCAGGCGGACGCAGTGTTTCCTATGAGATAGACACTCGGCGTGCCGTACGCGATCATGTCGAAGTTGAGGACCCCCTCGATGTCCTCGACGTGCGAATACGCCGAGCCCGCATAGTGATAGCTTCCCAGAAGCCCCTGCTCCTCGCCGGAGAAACAAGCGAACCTGATCGTGGCTCCAAAGGCGTAGTCCTTCAATACTCTGGCGGCTTCAAGGACGAGGCCCGTACCGCTGGCGTTGTCGTCGGCTCCAGGCGCTTTCGTCATGGCGCTGTCAGATATGCTGTCGTAATGCCCGCACACCACATATATTTGTGATGGTGACGTCGTGCCCGGCAAGGTCGCAATAACGTTGACCCACGTGTCGGGGAGATTATCGTTGAGTGAGATCCAGTTGATGCCCGAGTCGGCCGTGCGAATGATGGAGGACGTTCCCGCGGCCCACCCCTGGAGCAGGTTCACAAAGCTCGCACTGTAAAGGTCGGTACCCACACTGCTGTTCTGCTGAGTCCAGTGTGCGCCGCCGTCCTCAGTGAAGAGGACGAGACCGGCTCCTCCCACGACCCACCCGTGGAGGCTGTCGACAAAACACACTCCGTACAGATACTTGGTCACGCCGGAGGTTTGAATCTGCCAGGAGCCGCCGCCATCTGAAGTGCGGAGAATCCTGCCGCTCGCACCGACCGCCCATCCGCGAAGGCTGTCGACAAAACAGACGTCGTAGAGCCTTGACTCATCGGTGTTCGTCTGAGCCTGCCAGTTTGCGCCACTGTCGAACGTATGGAGTATCTTCCCGTAATTTCCCACGGCCCAGCCGTGAAGAGAGTCGGCGAATTCTATATCGTAGAGGCGGAGCGCCGTCCCTGTCGGCTGTGTCGTCCACGTCTGACCGCCGTTCATAGTCTTCCGGATCAACCCGTCGTCTCCGCAGAACCACCCCAACCTCGCGTTGAGGAATTCCACTCCGAACAGGTGGCCGCCGGTTCCAGTGGTGAGCGGAGTCCAGGCGGCGCCGCCGTTCTGAGTCTTCAACATGGTACCCTGGAGCCCCACAACCCAACCGGAATCCTGGGAGACAAAGGAGCTCCTCCACAGCGTGGCGGCAGTACCGGAGAGCTGGCTTTCCCAGCTACAGCCGCTGTCCACGGTGCGATAAATCTTGCCGGAGTTCCCCACGGCATAGCCGACGGCGCCCTTGAATTCGACGCACCTGAGCGGGATGCCGAAGTAGTAATCGTACTCGACGTCAATCCCCATGTCGTCGAACTGCGAATAGAGATACTCTCCCGCCTTGAGGCAGTCAGAGTGGTAAGAATATCTGGTCAGCAGCGTGTCCGGCCCCGAAGGAAGGTCCACAGCTGTTGCTCCGGAGAGCGCACAGATGTGGTCATAGAGGTTACCCTCCGAGACTGAGTCAACCATCCGTCCGATCCAGAAATCCTCCACGGCAGAACTGACTGAAAAGGGATGGGCCTGGTGAAAGGACGGGACGGAAGGGGCCAGGTCTGACTCGAAGGGGCTGAGCAGCCTCGCGTGAGGCCGGAAGATGCCCAGCCTTTCCGTGCCGCCGTCGTCGACCGACACCAGATAGCCTCGTTCTCCGTGCCAGAGAACCTCACCGGCAGAGGCAACGACTCTCTCGCTGAGAAAGGAGGACCCCTCGATCATGTAGTAAAGTTTCGTTTCGTCATACGGAGCCAGAGCGCGCACCTCCGCACCTGACGCCGCAAGAGAACGGAGAAGGTCGCGATCTGCCACCGCCACACCCGAGACAAAAGGCCCGTGTGGGGGCACCAGCCACGGCACTCTCGCTCCGAAGGGGACATCACGGACTTCTACTATCGAGACGTCGTAGGAAGGTGCGGCTGCCGGCGAGGGACCGGCCGCGAGGCCTGCCGTCACATCATCACGGGAGACCGCGGCGTACGAGGTCACCGCGCTCGCGCAAAAGCACAACTGGACCAGCAAAAACAAAACGAGAGCAAGAAGCTCCCTCTCATCGATACGTCTCACTTCGCACCCTCTCTTCGGTGACCCCAGTTTCGGCCGGGCGTCGGGAACCCAAAAGCACCCACACCCGAACTTCGCTATCGCTCGTCCATCCTCTGCCGGCCGCGTAACCGCGGTTTCTCTCTGGCGCAGAGGCATGTGCAGCAGTATCTCTCGAGAACGCGGCCTCCGAACTCAAGTGTAACAGCAATATTGTATCACGCCGGCCGCCTCGGGTCAACAGGCGGTGCACCCCGCGCCGCAGACCGACCGGCCACCCAGCCGGTGGAGAATGCGGCCTGCAGGTTATAGCCTCCAGTGTCTGCATCTATGTCCAGGACCTCTCCCGCGAAGTACAGTCCCCGCACAAGTCGCGAAGCCATCGTGCGCGGGTCAACCTCGCGCGTGTCCACTCCGCCGGCCGTAACGATGGCCTCTGCAAGCGGGCGATGCCCCGTCACCTCCAGACGGAAATCCTTCAACCATGTTCGCAAGCGCCTGCGCTCCTCCGCGGTAATCTGGTGTGCCGGCCTGTCCGGGGCGATGTTTGTCGAATCCATGCAAAGGGGAATGAGCTTTCTGGGCAGCAGCTCCTTAAGCCACACGCGAGCCTTCTGCTTCCCGTGCGCTTTGATATCGCGAAGGAGTCGCTCATCCAACTTGGGTTCCTCGAGAGCGGGCTTGAGATCGACTGAGAGGACGGCCTTCTTCCCCGCGCGCAGCGCGTCCACGGCCAGTTTGCTCAGGGTGAGTATGATCGGCCCCGAAACACCAAAGTGAGTGAAGATCATCTCGCCGAAGCCGTCCGCCCGGCGTTTCCCGTCCACCGACATCCGAACAGACACGTTGCGAAGGCTCAAGCCCTGTAGCCTCGCACCTATGCCGCCGGCGATCTCCAAAGGAACGAGGGCCGGCCGAACAGGCACGACGGTGTGACCAAGGGATCCGGCGAGCCGATATCCGTCTCCAGTTGAACCTGTATCCGGGTACGACCCCCCTCCTGTCGCAACGATGACCGCGTCTCCTCCAAACACACGCCTTGTACTGTCGTGTTTGCCGCTGCCGCGGTTGCCGGTGACGCGGCCATGACCGGCGTAATCGCCGGATACACGCACCCCCACAACCCTTCGTCCGTCTTGAGGCACACGTCCCGCCCCGCCGAGATCCAGGGGGGCTCGGCCGCCAGGCCCGGCGGCGCTCGTTTCAACAACAAGACCCCCCACGGGCATGCCGGTCTGGAGAGTTACCCCCATCTCACCTACCCATCGTTGGAGTGCAGTCACCACGTCCTTCGCCCTGCCGCCGGCAGGGAAGACGCGCCCGCCCCGCTCAGTCACGGTGTGCACCCCAAGCTCTTCCAGGAAGACGACCAGCTCTGAAGTGAAGAAGCGAGAGAAGGCCTGCCGCAGGAAGCGCCCTCCGGGTCCAAAATGCGAGATGAACTCCGGAAGGGGGGCCACGTTTGTGAGGTTACAGCGTCCCTTGCCCGCAATGGTCAGCTTGCGCCCGGGTCGACTCGTCTTTTCAAGAAGAAAAACCTCGGCTCCCAGTCTTGCGGCCTGACCGGCCGCCATGAGACCCGCAGCGCCTCCTCCCACGACTATCACCCGGCGAGTTGCCACACGTCCCTCGTTACCGCATGAGCACGATCTTCTGAACCGCAGACTTACCGCCGCACGTGAGCGAGCAGAGATACACCCCCGAGGCAACTGCGCGTCCGTTCTCGTCCGTCCCGTCCCACACGGCGCTCCCGCGGTATTCCTCGGCCGCCGTCTTCCCTCTCGCAAGAACTCTCACAATCCTCCCGCCAGGCTCAGACACGGCCAGCACATACTCCACCACCCTAGAGCTTGCGGACACAGTGAACGCGACGCGGGTGAGAGGATTGAACGGATTGGGCGAATTCCCGTCGACCGACAGCCTTGCTTCCGCCGGAAGTTCTGCGGCGCCTGCCGCAGCCGGCTCGGACGGCACCGACACGACCGACATATCAAGCTCGGCAAGAGAAGCCATGCTCGCGACGGCCAGCCTGGCCACGTCGACCGTGAAGGATATGGTCAGCGTTCCCGTCAGATCCTCGCAGGAATGACGATGTGGATTCTCCATCTCCTGGTATTCGTGGACGTTGACGCCGCAGTATCCGTACGGGGCGAATGAGTTGTAGTCACTGGTTACGCCCAGGGACGAGATCGAAGGCGTAGCCTCCAGCCCGGGAACAAAGGCGTCTCTCACAGCCAGAAGATAATCCGTGAGCGACGTACAGCCGCTGTGTGCCCGGAGATAGACGGCAGGTCGACCGTATCCGACCATGTCGTAGGAGAAGACCCCCCGCAGGTCGTCTCCGCGAGCACCGGCACAGCCTGCGTAGTGCTCACTCCCGAGGAGCACGTTCTCCCCGCCGGAGAAACAGATAAACCTTATCGTGGATTCAAACGCATAATCTCTCAGTATCCTGGCGGCCTCCACTACGACGCTCGTCCCGCTGGCGTTGTCGTCGGCTCCGGGTGCGCAGACCATCGGCATGTCCGAGAGGCTGTCGTAGTGGCCGCCTATTACGTATATTTGTGACGGATACCTGGTGCCGGGGAGCGTTGCGACGACGTTGGCCCATCTGTCGGGCATGTTCTGACTGATGGGAGACCAGTGGATTCCTGCGTCAACGGTACGAAGCATGCACGATGCCCCACATATCCATCCCTGGACGACGTTCGCGAAGCTCACGCCGTAAAGAGCGGTGCCGATGCCCGTTTGTTGCCTGCTCCAGTGTTCCCCGCAGTCCTGCGTGAATACAACCGCACCGTTTTCCCCGACCGCCCAGCCGTGCAGGTTGCTGAGAAAACATACGCCATACAGATGCTCGAGCACTCCGCTCACCTGCGGCACCCAGGTGACTCCCCCGTCTATCGTGCAGATTATTCTTCCGGCTGAGCCCACCGCCCAACCGCTGATCTTATCTGCAAAGCACACGTCGTACAGCCGAGAATACACACCACTTGCCTGCGCCTGCCAGGTCCGGCCGCCGTCGACCGTGTGAAGCACGACCCCGGAGTCACCTACGGCCCAACCGAAGAGCGAATCTGCAAACTCGATGTCGTAGAGCCTCCGGTTCGTGCCGCTCGTCTGCGCCACCCAGCTCTCACCTCCGTCTTTGGTCTTCATGATGAGCCCGTGCTCACCGCACAGCCAGGCTTGCCTGCCGTTGATAAATTCTACGCCCCAGAGATTGGCGCCGTTCGTGCCCGCATCGACAAGACTCCAGGAGACGCCGCCGTCGATGGTCCTCGTCAGAGTGCCGGCGAACCCCGAGGCCCAGCACGTGTCCGCAGAGACAACGGAACATTTCCAGAGCGGATAGCTCGTCCCGGAAGTCTG